>CAXEIY010000049.1:0-19866 GCA_963996245.1 uncultured Planctomycetia bacterium
ATGACCGTTAGACTCAGTTTGGCTGCCAAAACAGGATCATCATAGGTGCCAGAAGATAGCGGAACCTTTTAACACTGTGGCTGGAAATGAACTGACTGGCATCATAATCCTGGGGTAACAAGTCCTCCGCTCAGGCAATCATGCACCTGGAATGAAATCGGAACCCACTTAATGTGAACTCCATGGTGGGAAGTCTTCCAGTAATCGGTCGCAGGGGGCCTCAGACATCGAATGATCCGTCAGCATCCGAATCATAAACAGTAATTTCAACACCTATCGTATGAATAAAATACGGAACTACTTAAGGACAATCTTATGAGCGTAAGTAACGAAACTCCGCTGGAACGAGTTGCCTATTTTAATGGTTCCATTTTGCCTGAATCAGAGGTCAGGCTTCCCATGCGAGACCGAGGTTTCAAGTATGGAGATGCTGTGTTTGATATGACACGAACCTTTGGGCACCGAATATTCAAACTGAAAGGACATGTCGATCGCCTGTACCAATCACTACGCTATGTGGGTATCGAACCAAAGATTACCGCTACGGAGATGATCCTACAGTCCGAAGAGGTCTTAGCAAGAAATCTGCCATTGATCGGAAAGGATGATGACTACTGGGTCGGCCAGCGAATTACACGTGGGATCGATGTTCCTGAAGGTGATCCCGAAAATTCGCACGATGGCCCCAACGTACTAATTGAATGCACGCCTCTCCCACTTTCCCAACGTGCCCGACTTTATCGGGATGGGATTGACATCGTCATTCCTGCCATACGTAGAGTAGGCCCTGAATCACTCAGTCCTCGAGTTAAATCTCACAACTATCTCAATCTCATAATGGCGGACCTGGAGGCGAAGGAACATACCACTGAATCATGGGCGATACTGTTAGACTCACGTGGTTTTCTAACAGAAGGAATCGGGTCGAATTTGTTTCTCGTAAAAAACGGAACCATCAGCACGCCCAAGAAACAAGGCGTCCTGGGAGGTATCAGCAGGGAAACCGTACTGGAACTGGCCAATGCATCCGGCCTGCAAGTGAAGGAGAGCGACCTTGACCTCTTCGACGCTTATACTGCCGATGAAATATTTCTGACTTCAACTAGCCTATGTATCTGTCCGGTTAGATCTGTGCAGGGGCGATTGGTTGGTGAACAGGGAACACACGGGCCCATAACAAAGCAACTAATGAACGCCTACGTTTCCTTTGTTGACTTTGACTGGGTCAGCCAATACCTGAATCGAATTAAGGCCTGATTCCACACCGTTAATAAATCAATCAGGTATCGATGTCACGCTGGTCCCACGGCATGGGTGTACCAGAAGAGGTTGCCCTGTGATCCTGCCGTACGTCTTTGGGACGGTCTCGGAAAAACTCCACCATTCCACGTAATTGTTTGACGGCTTCATTATAAACCTGTTCACCTTTCTCCCGGGTTGCAAGTTCCGGTTCTCCCATTACACCGCGTTTGGAATAGCTGCTTGTCCAGGACGTCAATGCACCAGGGCCTTTGGAAAGCAAGTCTCCCCAGATATAAGGGTTTCCGTCATTAAGTGTACTGATATGATTATGCACTCGATCGGTGCGCACATCCTCGCCAGCTAAATATAGATAGAGGGAGGTTTCGAGTTCACACGCATGAGACATACCACCTGGAAAACGACTTTCTCTCCAGTTCTTAAGAAAGTCCGAGTCAATAGCAAGCAGATGCCACCACGCGGCCAGTATGCATTCCGATTCTGTTTCAAGATTAGTACGACGAGCGGCAAGATCGAGGTTCGGCATATTTGAGCCATGGCCATTGAGTAGAATAATTTTCTTAAAACCATGGTATGCAAGTGACTTGGTCACATCCAACACCTGTTTTATAAACGTTTCATAATGAGTGTTGATGGTACCCGGAAAATCCATGACATGTCCGGTGTATCCGTAGGCAATCGTTGGAAGCACAAGCACCTTGTCGGGTATGGATTTCCCTACTCCCTGGGCTATGCCTCCAGGGCAGATAAGATCCACGTCCAAAGGAAGATGATCCCCATGTTGTTCCACGGCACCACAAGGAATAATACATACCTGATTCTGACTGATGGCTTCATTAATTTCGGGCCAGGTTAGTTTCTCATAGCGGTATTCTTCAGTAACGTGATTCATGGTGAGGGTTCTCTCGTTGGTGAGGATTCCGTCAGGTAACAGCAACCGTAATTTTATTCAGGATATTTATTCAACAAATAACGTCGTTGATCATGAGTATGTCAGGGAAAATAGACAACAGTGTTGGCCGGCTGTCTCTGACCAAGCATATCTTATGACGTGTAGTAGGTTTTTAAGATAAGCATCCAAAAGCTGTAGCGAAGTCGTCCCGTTTCCACTGACCCTGCCTACCCAATCGCCATTTCGGCAGTGTCCGGTTCAGCGTGACCAGCCGTCTACTTACTTTCTGACCGCCAGCGACGAAACATAAGATAGGTGATTGTCATTACAGGTACCAGTACGATCAGCCATGGTATCAGGGCGGCAACGCCGATCATCACCATGACCGAGGCGTCGAAAATAGATCGTAACGAAGATTGCGCTGAACGCCAAAGACGGATACCCAGGCTCGGCTGTTGCGGTGGGGTGTAATCGATTCGCTCCTGAATCTGAATATTTACCGTGGCAAACGCAGTTCGATTTTCCAGGTACCTTTTACGACCTTCCATCTGCTCGATGGCACTGCGAACCTCCGATAATTGACGTTCGACGATTACAATATCGGAAATTTTACCCGTATTGTCATTCAGCAATTCCAGGATACGCTCCTCCAGTCGCCGTTTGTTGCGCAAACGTGACTCCAGGTCAACATACTCCTCACTGACATCTACAGCTGTTTGCCGAAGATGTTCCGGAACCCCGAGACTTTGGATTTCAAGAAGAAACGCCTGGTATCGGGATACTGGAATGCGGGCCACCCAACGGCCGGAGCGTCGTCGGCGCCGTTGCCGATCAATCGATATATCTGCCTGATATCCACCTGCGGATTCAATCAGCCCCAAAATATCTCTTTCGATCTGATCGAAATTATCTACCACCACGCGCAGTTCAGCTTCATATATCAATTTGCGTTGTGCAGCATCCCCGGGGGAGGATGGATCCTGGGAAAGAGAGACCTGCGTCGTTTCAGGTCTGGACTCCACCGCATCAAAACGAGCACCACTGTCTGTAGATGCTTCTTCTCCACTGTATTTATCAACACTACTGGACTCTTTTAAACATCCCACGCAGACCAGTGACAATATCAGCCACGATTGCAGAGAAAAGGGCCGATACCGTGGTGTACGAACGTTACTCTGGCCGCACACCGAACTCTTCATATCAGCCTTTCTGTGTCCTTACAATGACATCTCTATAACAGAAGCCGTAACGAATCTCTTACTGGACCGTATGCATCCCGATCTAGTGGTAAATTAAACCAGCTCCTGGATCGGATCACTTTCTGTAATGGCATGCAATATCTCACGTGGTAACTCGGGTACCAGACGCGCCTCAGAAGGATCGAACAGCGTTTGCATGATAGTAGTACGGAGATGTTCCGGACCATAGGGTCGTGTAGCAGGTTTACCTCCATAGCGGTCGGTACTGCCGACAACTTGGCCCATGTTCAGACCGCCGCCGGCCAATAACAGAGGAGTCAGCTGCGACCAGTGTCCCGTACCTCCATTTGCTTCCTTTCTGGGCGTACGTCCTATCTCCGCTGTTACTACGAGGAGAATCTTTTCACTAAGTCCGCGTTCTTCCAGGTCGTCAAGGAATGCGGTAATCGCATGATCTGCCTGATGCCCCAGAAGCGACATCCCCGTGGGAGTGGGAGGATTATTCGAATCACCATGAAAATCCCAGCAACAGTCCACTACGGTAACAAAACCACAACCCGCTTCGCACAGACGGCGGGCGAGCAACATTTGTTTGCCCAGTAGATTGGTGATACGTGATTGATTCATGAGGCCGTTATAGTGCTTGCCGCCTCGGTGCCAGTCTTCCATCCGAAAAAAACCACTGGTGTCATAACGATCAATAGTTCCGGGATCTTCTTTGGTTAAATCAAATGCATCCGCTATACCCTTGATCAGTACCTCATACGCCTGAGATTCTACAGCCAGGGAACCTGTCAGATCTTGGGTCCGAGATAGTTTTTCTTTTAAGGCGTCTAGTTGCGCCAGCAGAAGCCGGCGGTCTTCAAAACGCCGCGAAGGCATCTTCAACTCCATATCGCCAAGAAACCCCTTTGATCCATCGAGAAACAAACCTCGATAGGATGCACCGAGATCACCTGGATCCGGATAATGCTGTCGGATAAAACTGTGTGAAAACACACTGCTTGGCTGTCCAAGTTTCAATTCTGGCTGGATTTGTTCCGGCAATATAACACTATGCGTGGGCATAGCTGAGTGTGCCCGCAAGGGGCCCGCCAATCTGGCGTACTGAGCTCCCATGGAAGATTGAGATGGGCTCTTACCAGTCAAACTGTGTAAGTCTTCATGCGCGCCGGTTCCTGACGCATATGAACGAACGATCGCAATTCGATCAGCGCGCGCTGCCAGCTTGGGGAACGTCCCCCCAAAAGTCACTCCGGGAAGAGTTGTCGCCACCTCCCCCGTACAACTACGGACATCAGAAGCTGCCTGCATCATCGGATTGAACATTTCAATCTGAGGTGGTCCACCTTGAAGGAAAAGGAAAACAACCGATTTATCACGGATAAAAGAAGGTTGTTGGGATGCGGTCAGATCGCTGAGCACCGAGGGAAGGGTAAGTCCTGCACACCCCAAGCTGCCTACTCTCAAAAACTGCCTGCGGCTGAATTCACGGCAACTGTTGCGCCCACTCGGGTCAATGATCGAAATCATCGGCGATTCCTCCGGATATCGAGATATTGCGGTCCTTCGTTACGGCAATTGTATTATAAATATTTTATGGATCGAGAACATCGGCAAATGTATTTTACTGTCTCGTTGCTTTCACTCCCAGCAAAGATGATGACAACGTGTAATAACTCTTAAACAGATTATGACAACACCAGAGACATGAATCGGACCGTTGTTGGTGTTGCGATGAATGATGAATAGAGTAACTGGACTTTTGTCTAACGGCTGGAGGATTTTAACAACCGTATGATGATTCATATCATCCGGATTCCATAGAATCGGAAAGTAGTCTTGCCAACACAAATCGGCCAACGGTATTTCCTGTATCGCAGCTTGGAATATTGTGATTGTCAGGATGATTAATCGGATAGAATATACGGTACCATGGGTGTCACAGATGACACTTCCCGTGACAATAGTTTCTAGTTATCGATCTGTTCGGTAGCATCTGTAATAGACTTACATTTCACCTTGGACTCTCATCCGGATTGTTCCTGCATGTCATCTATCGCTATTGAAGTACGGGATCTCAAGAAAAATTATCGCCTTGGAGTCCTGCGCAAGGAAATCGTGGAAGCACTCAAGGAAGTGTCTTTTACCGTGGAAACAGGTGCCATTTTCGGACTGTTAGGTCCAAATGGCGCTGGTAAAACAACACTGATCAAGATTCTTCTCGGTCTGGTATACAAAACATCCGGACAGGCGTTTCTGATGGGACGCCCCGCAGGTGACCGTGTGGGGAGAAAAGAGGTCGGATATCTACCGGAAAATCATAGAATACCTCATCATCTAACCGGTCATACAGCGCTGGAGTATTATGGTGGTCTCAGTGGCCTATCAAAAAAAGAGGTCCATCATCGACGTGGCCGATTGTTACAGCGTGTAAATCTGGCTAAATGGGGTGATGTGTCGGTAAAGAAATACTCCAAGGGCATGCTTCAGCGACTCGGGATTGCACAAGCGATCCTGCACGACCCACAGGTGCTTATTCTCGATGAACCAACCGATGGGGTCGATCCAGTAGGACGCAGTGAAATAAGGCAGTTGCTTGATGAATTGCGATCCGAAGGCAAAACTATTTTTATCAACAGTCATCTTCTTCAGGAAATTGAACTGATCTGTGACCGGGTTGCCATTCTTGTGGAAGGAAAGGTCCGTGAAGTGGGGCTGGTAGAAAACATTACACAACGGCGCCAGAAGCCGATTGAATTTGTGCTTAAGGGAAATCACGATCTCATCGAAAGCTCCTTTGAAGCGATTGACAGTCGCACCAGTGAACCGCAGCAAGATGGACTGGTTCACGTGACCCTTCATACCGATAGCCAGGAATTGGTAAACCGGTGTATTGACACGTTACGCGATAACCAAATCGACATCCTCTCCATTGCCCGTGCTCGCGACAGCCTCGAGGATGCGTTTCTCGATATCGTAACCAGTTCCCCTCCACCGATTATCCGATAGAGGATCCCGTGTCTCCGATACCTCACTCAGCATTATCCTCACTAAGACCGTATATGGCGGTAATCAAGGATTCTTTTCGTGAAGCCTTCGCTTCTCGTGTTTTATGGATTCTCCTTTCTATTTCAACGTTGATCCTTCTAGCCCTGGCGCCATTGCGAATCCAGGAACAGAGGGCTTCACAACTGCATCCTCGAAGCATCCGTGACTGGCCTGGATTGATCGATAGAATCTATCAACAAGCTCAATCGACCGAACCTTCACCGGGAAAACAACTATGGATTGTGGGAGGTGAATCTTTTCAAAATACTTTAACGAATAGCATCTCGGCAGACGGAACTGATCAAGTGTCCCGCAGCACTGTTCGTGATCTGGCCGATCAACTAAACGCGCTGTTAAGCAAACCTGATTTGTACTCATCAGAAGCCTGGATCGCTATTGAGCTCAATGAATCCGTACGACAACAAATTGAGGATGGCCCTGACCAGCTTACGGACACAGATCTGCTCTACTTCAATCGTACTCTTCTGAAATTAGCTTTCCCGGAGTTCATTGCCAGGATTCCCGATCAAGAAATATCGCTGACGTATTTTCACTGGACATTGCTGGACTCTCTTCCTGTGACACGGGAAATGGCCGTTCCTGCAGTAAATCTCCTGCTGGCTAATTTCATGAGCTTTTTTGTGGGTATTGTTGCGGTATTTGTAGGCATACTCGTAACGGCTCCCATGATCCCCAACACCTTTGAATCGGGAGCGGTCGATTTACTTATGAGTAAGCCCGTGTCCCGACCGATCCTGTTCCTCGTCAAATTCTGTGGAGGATGTGTCTTCATCCTGCTTAATGCCGGTTACTTTGTGATTGGACTGTGGCTGGTCATGGGAACCAGTTTTGGGATATGGAGTAACACTTTACTGCTGTGTATCCCGCTCTTCCTTTTTCTGTTCAGCATTTACTACTCCATTTCCGCCTGTGCCGGAGTCCTGTGGAAGAATGCGATCGTTTCTATTGTGATCACGATTCTTTTTTGGGGGTTTTTAACCGCCGTGGGCTCTGCAAAATCGCTACTGGAGCAATTTGTCATTGACCCGTATCGAATCACACGCCTTGTGGCCACGGAGCAATCCCTTGTGGCAACCAACAACAGTGGTGAACTTGTAGAATGGAATCGTGATGCTCGTACCTGGGATCCACTTTTTGATTCCGAGTCAGGTGGCAGACGATTTTTCGCAAGTCCAATGATTATCGGTCCGGTGTATAACCCGGAAACAAATGAGCTACTTTATATCAACCGTCCAAACAGAGGCCCTTTCCGTCAGAGCAATGCCACTCTGATTCACACCACCTGGTCCGGGTCATGGCAGAAAACACAAAGCACTGCTGCTCCACGAGGTGCAAGCTGGTTGTTTCTCAATACGGACTATGACCTGGTCACTTTAACACCCAACATGTTTTATGGGACCGGCAAACCTGAACCAGTCACCCTCCAAGCAAGTGAAGATTCACAGGGATTTGCTACGAGCAGTGGCGAAATCCTCGTGCTCGGTCCAGATGGAGAAGTCACGGTACAATCGTCATCTAGTGCAAAAACAGAAGCTGTCGTCACAGAAGACACTGGACATACATTCAGGAGTCTTCGCTCGCAACGCAACGAGATGTTCACCGACACGTTCTCTTCCGCCATGGACTTTACCAGTGGTAACATCGTGGTGTTTGATCAATCAACGGTGATGTTATTTTCGAAACAGGAGAACGCAAACTATGAATTGTCACGCCAACGATCACTTCCTGATAGTGACGGCCCAGCTGCTGTAGCACTAGCCGGTGACCATATTTTGGTGGCCGATTCCAAGGGACAGGTCAGCATTCTGGATGAGGCAACGCTGCAAACACAGTTCACTTTTCAACCATCTGGAACCGGCGAGCCGTACCTGGCCACTTCGCAACGTGATGGAAAGTGGGCGGCTGTACTTTTCCATAATGGCACACTGTGGTTATGTGATATGAATAGTCATCAACACCGTGTCCTGTCGTATAATGCCACCGCGGTGGCTTTCGAGGGAAAGGAGCGGATTCGTGTTGCAGAACAGGGCGCCGTTATCAACACCTATGCGGTGGATTCCCAACAGCTGGTAGAAACTTATCGCCCTCGATGGACCACTACTGCTTTTGTGTATTATTATCTTGTAAAACCGATGTATACTCTGCTTCCTAAGCCAGGAGAACTGGGCGATGTCGTCAGCTATCTACTTACGCAGCAGGAGACGCGTACCGACGGGCCTCCCTTTATGGGACAACCCGCTGATTTAAGAGAAGAACGTGAGACTATTGATATTTACGGTCCTCTTAACAGCAGCCTGTTGTTCGTCATGGTCATTCTGGGGCTGACCTGCCTGCAGTTGCATCGAGTAGATCTGTAATACGGCCGTTACCATCACCCGTGATTTGGTACATTCATGCCGCTGGTTAAATGCAAGGTATCGGGATTCGATGCCCCGGCCGGCCGCAAGTAACGCTGGCTTCATGTAAGCATATTGCCATGAGTGAGCCAAAGGGTATATCATGCGACCTGAAGTCACACTGCGCTTACTGTTTTTATGAGCTAGTCCTGGCCGAAAGGAACAGCGATCATGCCACCAACATCCGGGATAGAATACAAAACCAGTCTTCTGAGAATAAGGTCCCTTCTGCAACTGACACTGTTGCTAATTGTTGTCATTTCAAGGAATTTTGCTGCTGAGCCCACGGTCTCACCATGGATCACTCTCACGGGGCCTGAGCAGGGTTTTAAATCATGGAACAGTCCTATTGGACACTGGGAAGAAGGATCTCGTGTCGAGCTCGACTCGGATAATACGACACGGCTACAGAGCCGTCCTGGAAAAGGGACTCTAATTAACGGGCCACTTGGCAAAGAGCCGAATCTCATCTCCCGAGAACATTTTGGCGATGTAGAGGTAGAACTCGAATTTATGATCGCCAAAGGATCCAATTCAGGTATCAAGTTCATGGAACTGTATGAAATTCAAATTCTTGACAGCTGGAAAGTAAAAAACCCGAAAGGGAATGATTGCGGTGGCATCTACCCACGCGCTGAACTCGAACCTCGTTATCGTCTCTTGGACGAAGGAGTACCACCTCGCAGCAATGCGGCAAGAAAGCCCGGAGAATGGCAGTCCCTGCACGCTGTTTTTCGCGCACCTCGCTTTAATGACAAAGGTGCCAAGACAGCCCATGCGCAACTGGTAATTGCGGTACTCAACGGAACCGTCATTCACGAAAAGGTTACTCTCAAGACACCCACTGGTCACAACTGGGTCAAACCGGAGCCCAGGAAGGGACCGCTACTTCTTCAAGGGGATCACGGGCCGGTAGCATTTCGAAATATTCGTGTACGACATCGCTAATCTGGTTACGAACAGACGTTGCATTTTAATACGCGGATTACGCCCGACACAGAGGACGTGAGTCATGTCAATTGCTATCCGGATACGATGCAATGAGGTGGCACTCGCAGCAGAACTGAACGAGTCAACAACCGCTCGGGCGATTGCAGATATGCTTCCTGTGGAGGCGGTGGTCAGCACTTGGGGCGAAGAGGTCTACTTTTCTATTCCCATCGACGCTGAGATGGATATGGATGCCCGAGTTGAAATGGCGATTGGTGAACTCGCTTTCTGGCCACCCGGAAACGCCTTTTGTATTTTTTTCGGTGCTACCCCAGCGTCGACCAGTGACGAGCCCGCCGCTGCCAGCCCTTGCAATCCCGTGGGACACATAACCGATGACATCACCCCACTTTTTGATATCCGATCAGGTGACGTAATTCGTCTGGAACAAGGTTAAAACGCATGCCCCACGTTAATCGACAGTTGGCCGCACACCTTTGCAGGCCTTATTCACACCGGTGCGGCCGGCATTTCTGGTATTTGCGAATGTTGTTCACCTGAAACTCGCACCGTGGCAACGGACTGCCCGTAGGATTGATGCAACACCAATAAGACGCGGTTCCCGCTATTTTTAACGTTCCATGAAGCGAGCCTTACGATACTTTCTGAAAGGCCTCCTGTCTGATGAGTACTCTAACACTCCTGTTGATCGTAATTGGTGTTGTGTTTCTGGTATCGGAACTCGTCCTGCCGGGTGGAGTGGTCATGTGGCTTGGAGTCAGTTCCCTGATTGTTGCAGGGCTTACCCATTTAGGCTATCTGCAAAACTTGACAAGTGTTTTTATTTCTTGGAGCTTTCTGTCTGCCAGTATGGTCGTAACAAGTTTATTCTGCCTGAAAATGTATCTCGACAAGGATGTTGTTCGAAAAGATTACGATCAGGACCGAGATGTAATGGGTACCCTTGTCGAAGTCGAAACAAAGGTGACCACAGAAAATCATGCGGGACGTATCCGTTTTCAGGGTACTTCCTGGGAAGCACGATCTGTAGCCGGCGAAATAACCGTGACTCAGAGAGCCGTGATTGTAGGAAGAGATAACCTTACGTGGCTAGTACAACCCTACGAACTCCCGGATAGTCCCAGCGAATCTGAGCTCTCAGATTCGGAATAGACTCGTCACCATTTCCAAAAATCGGTCTTAATTGTAATCGCAATGCAAAGATCGACTCGTCATAATGTCCGGAAGCTTTCCGTGGAGCAACCCGTTACAGCTACTCAGGCCAGGTATTGTTATTAGGAATCCGGAAAGTTCACGGGGTTCCTTAATCTACAGGAGGGGATTGTGAATACTATTATTCTGGTGTTTTTAATTGCGATTATCATAATCTTTAAGGCGGCCATCATTTTTGTTCCCAATCACGTGATTGTCATTCAACAGCGTCTGGGAAAATATCACAAAACTCTGACCCCTGGACTGCATGTTCTTATTCCCTTCATAGACCGCGCCGCTTACACCCATGAAATACGAGAACAGGTTCTGGATGTCCCTAGTCAGTCCTGTATTACGCGTGACAACATCGAAGTGGAGGTCGATGGTCTGGTCTATATCAAAGTCATTGACGCCAAACGTGCATCTTATGAAATATCAAGTTATCGAAATGCATCGGTCAATCTGGCCCAGACTACTATGCGTTCTGAGATCGGAAAAATGGACCTGGACTCAACTTTTTCCGAACGAGAGAACCTCAATTCAAACATCGTAAAAGAGATCGACAAGGCATCGGACTCCTGGGGCATTAAAGTGCTGCGTTACGAAATCCGTAATATCACGCCATCGCGACGAATCATTGACACCATGGAAAAACAGATGGAGGCGGAAAGAGAGAAACGCGCCCAAATCACCCTCTCTGATGGAGAAAGAACGGCCGTGATCCTCGTATCTGAAGGAGATCGAACCGAAGCAGTCAATATTTCTGAAGGCGAAAAACATCGTCGTACCAATGAAGCCGAAGGAACCGCACAGGAAATTAAGCTCCAGGCAGTGGCAACCGCCGATGGTGTGCGGGCCATTGCGGAGGCCATTCAAACACCGGGTGGCCAGAAAGCGGTGCAATTGCAGTTGACCGAGTCGTATATCGAGCAGTACGGCAAGATACTCAATCAAGGAGATATATCCGTTTTACCAGTGGATCTTGCTCAACTGAAATCACTGATTGAAACCATGAAGCTTTCTCTTACCAATCGAGGAGACCGATCATGAATGGAATCAATCAGCGTATCAATGATTTGCACTCTGATATTTTCCTGGGTCAACAAGGGCAGGAAATACTCCAAGTGGGGGCCGGCAAGTTAATTGAAACGGCAAGCCTTATTGTGATAGGGCTGATCTGTTTATGGATCGTATTTACCTGCGTTCGTTCGATTAATTTTGTGCCACAGCAATGGGCATATGTCATCGAGCACTGTGGTAAATATAGCCAGACCTGGTCTGCTGGTCTGAACTGGTATATTCCGTTTTTCCAATGGGTAGCCTACAAGCATGATCTACGTGAAATCGCTATCCCAGAAGAGCCACAGGAGTGCTTTACCAAGGATAATGTAAGGGTTCAGATTGACGGCGTTATTTACATGAGCGTCAACGATCCGGTCAAAGCCAGTTACGGTGTTACCAACTATAAGTTTGCGGCCAAACAACTGGCTCAAACAACCACACGTGCTGTAATCGGACAGATTGACCTGGACCGAACCTTTGAAGAACGTGAAACCATCTCTGCAAAAGTCGTCGAGGTGCTCAGTGAAGCAGCACTTAACTGGGGGATTACGGTACATCGCTACGAGGTTAAGAATCTCAGCCCGCCAGCATCCGTCACACAGTCCATGGAAAAACAGATGACTGCTGAACGGGAACGTCGAGCCATGATAGCCCGGGCCGAAGGTGAACGACAGGCAAAAATCAACGACTCTGAAGGACGCAAAGAAGAATTGATTAACAAGTCGATGGGTGAAAAGCAGCGTAGGATTAACGAAGCGGAAGGACGGGCCAACGAAATTCGATCCATTGCACTCGCGACTGCCGAATCCATTAAAAAGATTGCTGATGCCGTTGCCGAAGGTAAAGGAGATGAAGCGGTTCGGATGCGGATTGCCCAGCAATATCTCGAACAGTTCAACAACCTGGCCCAAAAAGGAACGAAGGTAGTCCTTCCTACGAACCTGGCCGACTTCAGTGGGTTGCTGAAATCATTTGAACTCGACGACCCTACAAAATAGCGGAACTTAGTTGAATGACTCTCATGGAGTCATTAGGTAACGGTCCTGGAGTAATACCTGGTCGACTGATGTGGCTTACAGCATAGAGATCCGTGCGCACCTATATGCCCGGTGTTGCCACAGGTGAAACCGGGAAAGCTTCCTTGACTATGATCACGCAATCTGACTAAGCAACCCGAGGTAGGTTGTGTTCTCACAGGGATTTAACTAAGCAAGCACTTCCTTCACTACCTTACCGTGTACGTCAGTTAACCGACGATTGAGTCCATTGTGATAATATGTTAGCTGTTCGTGGTTGATACCGAGTAGATGCAGGATGGTAGCGTGAAAATCGTAGATCGAAACCGGATTGTCCCCTGGGAGATAACCGAGTTCATCAGAGTTACCATGATGATAACCGGATTTTAGTCCTGCTCCAGCCATCCAGCCGGTAAAGGTTAAGGGATGATGGTCACGGCCAAGGCTCGTATCACCCTGTGTAAACGGGGTACGGCCGAATTCGGATGTCCAGACAACCAGCGTGTCTTCCAGCATGCCACGCTGTTTAAGATCCTGAATCAGAGCGGCACAAGGTTGATCCAGATGAATCGCCTGGTTAGTGTGGTTGCGTTTAACATCTTCATGAGCATCCCAGTTGATTCGTGGTGATCCCAGTGCACCACCATTGTAGATTTGAACGAATCGTACGCCACGCTCCAACAGACGTCTTCCCAGAAGATAGTTTTGTGCCGAACGTGATATAACTGGATTATCGATACCGTACAGGGCCAGTGTTTGCTCTGTTTCATCTCTGAACTCAGTTGCTTCCGGAACACTGACCTGCATCTGAGCAGCCAGCTCGTAACTGCGAACTCGGGCGGCCAATTCACTGGTTCCAGGATTACGGTCTGCAAACTCGATATTAAACTGTCGCAACAGGTCCAGACTGTCGCGTCGCTGAGAGTCCGTAACCGATAACGGAGTCCTAAGATTGGACAGGGTACCCAGTTCGCTGTCTGCTGAAAAGGATGTGCCCTGATGTTGTGCCGGCAGAAAACCTTGAGTCCAGTTATTTGATCCTCCATTGGGTAGTCCCCGATAATCGGGCAGTATTACAAAAGAAGGAAGTTGATGATTAACGGTTCCCAATCCGTAAGACAGCCACGCGCCCAGGCTGGGAAATCCACTCATGGTGGATCCCGTATTCATCTGAAAGCAGGCAGGAGTATGGGAGGAGCTACGAGTCACTAACGTGTGAAAAAACGTGAGATCATCTACGCAGGATGACAGATGGGGTAAAAGCGAACTTACCCAGCTGCCACTTTGTCCGTGCTGCTTGAACGCGTAGTAACTCTTGCGTAAGACTCCAATCTGTCCAAAAAAGGGATCGATCTGTCCCTTGCCTGTCATCTTCTTTCCGTCCTGAATCGACAATTCCGGTTTGTAATCAAAGGTGTCTACCTGACTGACTCCACCCGGTGAAAATATATGAATGCAGCGTTGGGCGCGAGCTCTGTGAGGCAACCGATTGATAACGCCTCTTTCTGCCCCAGAGGTACCCGACTCTCGAATGAACAGGTCGGCCAAGGCTATTGCACCAAGGCCGGTGGCGGTCTCACTGAGAAACTGTCGACGAGCGGTCGTATGATTCAAATTGTGATCGAACATATTCATGGTTATGTCAACGCAAATAAAGAAATTCACTACTGTTGAAAAGTACCCAGCATAAACTCGATAAACCATGCTTTTGCACCAATGCCCAGGATGTTGTAAGTTCGTTATCATCCGGCATTCGGGACAGGGTCAATTGAAACGCGATTATCACTTGTTTTTTGAGGTCACCGTTGCTCCAACGTTTTACTCGTTCAGCAAATCGTTCAGACTGTCTGGTAATAAAAGAATCATTCATCAGCGCCAGCGACTGCAGAGGGGTCACCGTTGTCAGTCTCCTGGCGGCGGTTAGACCGGGAACAGGGCAGTCCAGTGCATCCAGAAACGGATCACGCCCGGTAACGACGTTAGCCCTATAAATGGTGCGGCGGTTATACGCGGGTTGATCCGAATCAAAGAGATGATAAAAGTGCGTATTAAAAACGGTCACGGTAAAAGGTTTAAAGCTCTCGCCGCCATATTGGTAATTCAGTTCACCACTGACCGCAAGCATCGCGTCACGTACGACTTCACCCTCGAGACGTCGCGGAGTAAAACGCCACAGCAACCGGCCGTCGGCATCGATGCGTAACGCATCCGCATTGATTTGATTGGACTGACGATAGGTCGAGGAGCCCATTATGGTACGGTGAAGAGCTTTCAGACTGCCTCCCGACGCAAGCAATTCACAGGCAAGCCAGTCGAGAAGCTCTGGATGAGAGGGCAGGGTACCCTGTTTGCCAAAATCACTGGCACTCGTCACGAGACCCGTTCCAAAATGATATTGCCAAATACGATTAGCCATGACACGTGCCGTCAGTGGATTATCGGGATCGGTTACCCATCGGGCAAATTGAATACGACGTTCCGCATCGGTGGACTCGGAGTTCAGGGTCAAATCCGGTGCAGGGCGACCGATAGCTGACAATCCTTCGGGAAGAACAACTTGGTCTGGCAGGGTGACATCACCTCGCAACAGGACGCGCGTAACCGGCGGCTGTTTTCTGACACCGATATATATCATCGGCAACGTAAGTTCCTTCAGCTGTTGTTCCAAATACGAAAGCTGGGCAACCAGGGAATCCCGCCGTTTAAAGAGTGGGGCCAAGGGCTTTGAGGTTGATTCGGTATATGCGAAATCCATAAACCCGTTCTGGTCAAGCGTGTCAAATTTCCAGAGTCCCAGTGTCGCGGAATCGGCCTGCATTGGTACCGTTGGCACCGAATCCGCGCTTCGAAGTCCACGGGATAGCCGCACTTCATCTAAAAATCCGTGAGAAGTGAGTTTTTGTGGTGGATATCCACCAAGATACAGTTCTGTGGGTGCCCCTGGTTCATCGGTTGATTCCAGAATCTGGCTTTTGACACAGGATCCATCGACGAATAACTTCACCTCTGCGGGACTCAACTGCATGGCAACAAAATGCCATTCATTGTCCGTAAGGCTGGTATTAGATTGAATAGTCGAAGGTTCAAAACCGGGTAGATATACACTGAAGTGTCCTGAATGGGGAGCAGAGTATAGCTCCCAGTGTCCCGGATTATCTTTATGATTATTTGCAATAAATACATTGAACTGATCCGCACTCTCAAGTTTTACCCAGCACTCAACGGTAAGAGGGTCGTGGTGATAGGATTGTTTGGAAACTACCGTTCCATGAACTTCGGCTGTCGCCAACGCTTGACCGAAACGACCCGTTACCATAGGAACGTTGAGAAGGTCGTCATGGAACTGCACAGTAGCCGGCAGACATTCCTGTACCGTTAGCAACTCTTCGCTGTACCGGGCCCTAAGCTTCTCCAGTGGTTCCCGCTGCTGTCGATTTTCCGCCAGCTCACTGGGGGTCGCGAAAGGAGCGTTCCCCGGAACTCGATCTGAGCTGTGATCCACACCGTCAAATATCGCTTTGAACTGATAATAATCCTTCTGAGTTATTGGATCGAACTTATGATCATGACAACGTGCACACTGCACGGTAAACCCAAGAAACGTCTGTGAAATAGTAGCCAGCAACTCTTCCATCTGTTCTTCATGAGAACGTTTGCGTTCCAATTCACTGACACCCACATTCTGGATTTCATCCCAGGGGCCGGAAACAAGAAACCCAGAGCCGGACAGACCCTCACGACTGAGTGGCAACACCACGTCTCCTGCCAATTGCTGACGCACAAATTCGGCATAGGGTCTATCAAAAACAAAGCTGTTCAGCACGTAATCACGATAACGCCAGGCGTGCGGCCGAAACTTATCATTCTCGAAGCCATCGCTCTCAGTATAACGGACCACATCCAGCCAGAAACGCCCCCATCGTTCGCCATAACGAGGACTGGCAAGTAAACGATCGATCAGTTTCTCATAAGCAAATGGAGATGGGTCTTCCAGAAAGGACTTGACGTCTTTTATGGTTGGCGGCAAACCAGTAAGATCCAGTGTCGCGCGACGCATAAGACTTAGTCTATCGGTATCGGGAGATGGCGAGATATGGTGCTCAGTGAGTTTTTTGAGAACAAACGCGTCGACAGCATTACGCCCCCATTGGTTATGAGTTACCTCAGGTACAGTTGGACGCAACAACGGTTGAAGTGACCACCAGTCGGTGGTATTTGAACTGTTTACAGTGGGATTGTCCACTGTCTGATCGTCCGATGCAGGCCATGCAGCTGTAGCCAGTACAGGTTGACCAATAAAAATGACCATCGCTACCGCCAGAGACATCATCCCAATGATAAAACCCTTGAAAACAGAGGAAACCATCTTATTGATAGGAAACATTGGCAATGTTACTCAAAGGGATTATTGATGCGTCATGTCTCATTTACTTGTTTCACTCTAGTTCATTTTTCTAACCCTGTCTTCCCCTCTTGTTACTTGCCATGAGATCACAATGTTCTTAATCCACATCGCTACCATGTCGCCGTAAATAATGTTCCTTTGGTAACACATCCATGGATCTGTTTACCCTCTCTAAATAATTTCCGCGGTCAATCTACATGTCGTTACCATGTATGAAAATGCACTGTCCCATTTGTTACCACAACGCTAATGTAGCAGCCGTTTGACACATGCAGCACAATACGGAGATTCACTCCATGACAGAATCCCTGGATAACCGAGTCGCAATCGTAACGGGAGGGGCTTCCGGAATTGGCCAGGCGATCGTGGAACGTTTCGCAGAAGTTCCCCTGAAAGGAATTACGATAGCTGACACCAACCTTTCTGCTGCTGAGAAGATTGCCTCTGAAATCAAAAGCCGAACCCTATGTCAGGTCTTAGCGATCGAGACGGATATATCTGAACAGTCACAGGTGCGATCCATGGTTGATCAGACCATGGATCATTTCGGACGAATCGATATCCTTGTCAATAATGCCGGAATCGCCCCGATAACTCGGTGGCCGGAAGTAACCGAAGAAAACTGGACTCAAGTTATGAATGTCAATTTGCATGGCGCTTTTCTTTGTATCCACTCAATCTGGCCTCACATGCGAGAACAACAATGGGGACGCATCGTCAATATTTCGTCAGTCGGCGCTTTCCTGGGTAGTATTACGGCCCACCCAGCGTATGGTGTCAGCAAAGCGGGACTAATTGCTCTTACCAAATCTGCCGCTAAAGAAATGGCGCCGCACGGAATACTCGTCAACGCGATTGCACCGGGTAGTATTGACACACCTATTCTGGAAGCTTTCGGGCCAGAACAACGAGAAATGTATCGCAAGGCATCACTACTTAAACGCCAGGGTGATCCCAAAGAACTCGCCAATTCCGTCCATTTTCTGGTATCCGATCAATCGACTTACATAACCGGGGCGACACTCCATGTGAATGGTGGAAGCCTGCTTGTATGATCGTCACGTTCTAAATGATTCCTGTTTCATTCTGCTTTTAGGAGTTTCGTTATGCCACAATTCGACCACTGCGTCATGGATCCGACCACCTTTCCAATCTGGCAGGCTCCGGATCAATCCCGGAAAGTATCTCCTTTAATCGGACCGGACAGCTGTGGTGCCAAGGACATGGCGACTGGCCTCTGGTGGCTGGCGCCAGGCCATCAATCCGAGCCGGATGTACATCCCGATGCTCCAGAAATCTATTTTGTAGTTGCCGGGGAAGGCATACTCCAACTGGAAGAAGAACGCTACCCCGTAAAACAGGGAATGACGGTTTATATCCCAGCCGGAGTGAAACATCAGACGTTTAACACGGGGTCGCAGGAACTTTGCTATTACTTTTTTTTCAGCCCTATTCCCTCCGGCCCGGCAAGAGAACAGAAACAACAGTGGACCCAGCTTCCCGACGGGAACGGATAAAGGACCACTGTGAGGAACGCATGTTACTGTCTTAAAACAGCCCTATCTCACCTCAAACAAAACCGCAAACCATCTGTCACTACCGTTAGTTTCCATCGAAACCGTGTAGCGTATTGGCAAACTGCACGCCAAGGTCTAGATATCCAGCCGAATCGTAATGCCAGGGGTCGCAGTAGCCATAGTCATCGGTAGAGACCACCAGTCTGGCGTGGGAGTCTGACGCTGAATAACGTGCCTGTTCCCGACGAATAATATTTCCATAATCCCAGACACGTCCATTGTCCGACTGGCCTGAATCTGAAATCCGTCCCACCGCTACTGGGAGGTCGTCGGTACGCAAAGCGGCCCGGATAAGGTCCATCAATCGTTTGAGATTTGCGCTATAGCGATTCGCAATCGCTTCGGTGAATTCCGCATCACTCTCACCCTGCATCCAGACGATTCCAGAAGGTATCAGCGCATCGTCCTTACCATCTCCATCTATATCGCGTGCAGAAAATGCACCGCGGACCGTAGCCAAAAAATGATCATATTGATTGATTCCCGGGTGGGTAGCTTCAGGTTTGAAGAAATCGGCCTCCCAGCAACCGTACGTCCCGGCCGCTTCTTGGTCGATCGAAGTTCCACCCCTGGAATATTTAATGATGGCGATGTTACGGTTGGGATAAAGCTGTTGTAATCTTCTGGCGAAACTAAGTTCCACACCAAAACGGTTTGAATAATGGTTACTCTCACCGTCAGAGGTGAAGCCCACACCATGACCTGGACTCATTGGGGCCCAGATTCCCCGTCCATCCAAAGGCCCTCCATCGGGAGCGGTGCTACCATGGTAAATCGGAACATCCGGCTGACGATTCTTCAAATCGGAGGGAAGTTCGTTAACGGTGCCATAGCCATCCATGTTC
>CAXEIY010000050.1:0-49041 GCA_963996245.1 uncultured Planctomycetia bacterium
TCAGCCCTAGTTAATAATACGCCTATAGTGGCCATGATGGTTCCAGTGATCATTGACTGGTGTCGAAAACGCCATATTTCACCATCACGTCTGCTGATTCCTCTTTCTTACCTGGCCATTCTTGGAGGCACCTGCACCTTAATTGGAACCAGTACTAATCTTATTATCCATGGTTTATTGCTGAATGAAGAAAACATGGGACTTCAGTTTTTCGAAATTGGGAAAATCGGAATCCTGTTCACACTGGTAGGTACCACGTATCTGATGTTTGTGGGACCGATACTGCTTCCAAAACGAAAGGAACTGTTGGAACAACTGGGAGATTCACGTCGTGAATATCTTGTAGAACTGCTGGTTGAAAACAACTGCCGATTAATCGGACAAACGATTGAAACAGCCGGCCTGCGACAGTTGCCGGGACTCTTTCTGATCGAGATCGACCGTGACGGTTCAATCATCGCCCCGGTAACCCCAGATGAGATTATCCACTCACAAGACCGGATGGTATTCACCGGAATAGTCAGCACCATTGTTGATCTTGAAAAAATTCCCGGTTTGCGTCCTGCAACCGATCAGTCTTACCATCTCTCACCAGCCCAAAGAAGAGGGCGGCTACTAAGTGAAGCCGTCATTAGTCCCACCTCTCCACTGATAGGGAAAAGCATTCGGAATGCCAACTTTCGCGCGATGTACAATGCAGCTGTCGTTGCCGTCCACCGAAATGGTTCCCGGGTTACCAACAAAGTTGGCAATATTATTCTGAACCCAGGCGACACACTTCTTCTTCAGACTGGAACACACTTTTCACAGGCACATCGAAATAATCCCGATTTTTATCTCGTAAGTGATGTTGAAGACTCCCATCCACTGAGATATGAACGCGCAGGAATCGCAGTAATGGTATTCCTGGCATTGCTGACCCTTATGGTTTCCAACGTTCTCAATCCCATGATTGTATCTTTTATTGCAGCCGGCGTGATGGTAGGCACCCGTTGTGTATCCGCAGCTTCTGCAAGAAAAAGCATCGAATGGCAGGTACTTATAACTATAGCCGCTGCTTTTGGAGTCGGTAGCGCAATCCAGGCATCCACACTGGGAAACGTCGCAGCGCAAGCGTTAGTAGCTATTACACATCAATGGGGGCCATATGCAACCTTAGCCGCAGTTTACATAACCACCGTTCTAGTAACAGAAGTCATTACGAATAATGCGGCCGCCGTGTTAATGTTCCCTCTATGCCTACAAACCGCGACAGTTCTGGGAGTGCAGGAACGCCCCTTTATCATCGCATTAGCACTGGCAGCCTCAGCAAGTTTTGCCTCGCCCGTTGGATATCAGACCAATATGATGGTCTATGGTCCCGGAGGATACCGATTTACCGATTTTCTCAGGATTGGTTTGCCACTGAATATCATTTTATGTGTGGTTGCGATCGTGGGCATTCCTTATATATGGCCCTTTGATTAGCCAGCAGGCCTGTTACCGAACTCAGCATCAAGGAATTATGCCTTCACCTGGATCACCCTGCATCCAAGCTCGTTCAGACAATTCTGGATCGCCAGAAACACATCCGCATCCTGATAAGTTCCTACAATAGCGCCTCCAGACCCGGCAAATTTTGCAGTTGCTCCACAAGAGCGCGCCGCCTCAATCATGTCAACCTGACCACGTGGCAGCTGACATATCTCTTTTCTTTTGTCGAAATTCCGATCCATCAGCTTCCCAAACATGACACCATCACCAGAATCAAGAGCCTCTTTGGCTTCATCGGTGAAACGGGCGAAATCCCGCATGGCCGAAACAACTGATGGCTCACCTCGATCAAATCTCTCGCGAACATCATTATGAAATACTTCTGTAGGTTCACCTGCCAGTTCACTGTATGCAACATATACGAACGGGAGCTTGCCTACTTCCAGAGGAGCGTATCTGCCACATGAAAATCCCTCAATGTCACGAGTCGATTCCTCTGAAAAATCCATATACAACAGACCTTCATAAACCTGAATAGCTCGATCCTGAAGTCCTGCAACAATACCCAACTCTTCTGTTTCAACTGACAGTGCAAGACTTGGCTGGACCTCCAGTGGGATAGACACTCCGTAAAATTCCATCAAACACCGGAGTGTTGCAACAATTATTGCACTCGATCCACCCAAGCCTACCTGGCGTGGAATGTCAGAGTCATAGCGGATAGAGAAGTTTCGATTATGGACGGCAATCTGATGTCTGTCACAGTATTCAGCAAACTTCTTAATAGTCGCTTTTACCAATCGAATGCCGCCATAATAACCATGTAGTTTAACGTCCTCAACCAACGCATTCATCGACTCAAAACGGCTCTGATCTTCAAGACTGCCCAGAATTTCCAAGTCTTCCCATTCGTACAGCACCACATCGGCGGCAAAGTTTTTCAGAATCAGAGAAATCGTCTTCCCCCCATAACCGTCTGAAGGGTTTCCCATCAAGCCGACCCGTGAATACGCTTTTTTTCTGATCACTAACATGCCAGTAACAGACCATCCACACCACAAAGAGATAAGCTTTCAATTGGAAACAATTTTGCCATCAGGATCACTACCGTGATTCCTCAGGAATTCAGTCATCTGTTTCCTCATATTTTTACCATACTTCTCATCCGTCAAAGCCAGTTCCATAAAAGCTCTAAAATAGCTTTCCACGTTTCCTATATCACGCCGTTGCTTTCCAGGTTCCAGGCACATTCCATATACTTTTTTATCGTCCTGAATCATTTCTCGAAGGCCATCTGTCAATTCAATTTCACCACTCCGACCAGGATTTAAGTTTTTGAGATACTGAAATACAATCGGTGAAAAAACATATCTCGCGGCTATTGAATATCGACTAGGTGCTTCCCCAACAGCAGGTTTTTCTATGACATCAGTTAATCTAATCGGTTCTTGACCAAGGCTTTGACGGTGTGACTTCGGCAAAGTCTCCTCCGCCTGGTCAGAGAATTGTACCATACCGTAATTACCTGCTTCATCAGAGGACACAGCAACTAAGGCAACCAAGGCATCCGCATGTAAACGAACAAATTCCTTCTTCATTGCTGACACAATATGAGACGGTTCATTAAGCCCAAGAATGGTATCGCCTAAAGCCACCACAAATGGCTGATCCCCAACCAACGATTCCGCACAAAGAACTGCATGTCCCAAGCCTAATTGACGCCGTTGCCGGGTATAATAATACTCGGGTACCGTACGCTCAAACTCCAATTCTTCAAGGAGTTCCTCACGCCCTGTTTCACGCAGGTAAATGACCAGCTCGGGATTGACGTCAAAATGATTTTCAATAGAAGTCTTACCTGGCCCGGTAATGAACAGCATCCGTTTCATTCCGGATTGTGCCAGCTCTTCCACAACATATTGAACTGCCGGTTTGCGCCCTACTGGAAGCATCTCTTTTGGCTGTGATTTTGTCGAGGGCAATAGACGCGTACCTTGACCGGCCACAGGAACTATCGCTAAATCGATCATCGTATCCATCATTCACATTCCTTCGCAACGAATCCATCCGTGTCCCTGTCTGAACCAGATCTAAGGATATCGATGTCCTTCACGACACAAACGAGAAGCTTTCAAGCGGACGATTCTTTCTCAAACATCTGATTCAACACACCGTGAACCGTACCTGAGGCGTATATAAGTCCAAGATTTTTTTCTTTTACAAATCCTTCACCAACAGCATGATCAAAGAATTGCAACAGCACATTAAAATACCCACCCACATTCAATAAACCAATTGACTTTTTGTGCAAACCTAACTGTCTCCAAGTGAGTACTTCCAGAAGTTCTTCAAAGGTCCCATAACCGCCGGGCATCGCAATCAAACCATCAGAAAGTTTTAACATCAAGGCCTTTCGTGCATGCATATCTGACACAACGTGCATCTCCGTCAATGAGGAATGACCAACTTCCCTGACTTCGAGTGACTCTGGGATCACTCCTGTTACCGTTCCTCCGGAATCCAGTACAGCATCTGCAAGAACGCCCATTAAACCTATACTTCCTCCTCCATAAACTAGATGGATGCCACGTTCTGCCAAAAGGGTTCCTAATTCCACAGCAGCCGCACGATATATTGGATCCTTTCCGGTGGATGAACCGCAAAAAACACAAATACTTCGCATCGAATGATCCTCGATTCCTTTTCGAAAAAAACATCCGAAGTATGTTGAACGACCAATATTTGATCAAACGAACCTGAAACCAATTATGGCAGTTGGTGTTCTCTTAGGTTTTCAGGGACCGCCCCTTCTACCAGCAATAGCGCTGTTACTGGCCCTTTGAGAACTACGGTTCCGAGATCCTGTACCTGTCCTGATGGCCAGAATATCTCAAGCTGATCAATCTGTTCAGCATCTCCTACTCCTAACACAACACGCAAATCACTTGCTGACAGGTAGCTTCCACCACCAATTATTTCCCGAAAAACCAGCTGGTCACCCAATGTTGCAAGAATACGTGCACCGACAGCGTCACGAGAGGAAAAGCGTCTTGAGGAAGTAACGTCCTGAGCATGACTTCCCACCAACTTTAAAACAAGAGCTTTGCCCTTTGAAAGCGTTTTATTTTCCAACAACGCAAAACGGCTTCTTTCATAGGGTAAGTGGGTCACCGCTACATCCATATCACCGTCGTTGTCAATATCTCCAAATGCAGCTCCCCGTCCTACCCAACGATCTTGAAAATAGTCACCGGACTGTTCTGTAACTTCCTCAAACGCACCCTTTCCCTGATTAATAAAAACCTGCGCTTTCATCCCATAGTTCAGCTGTGTCTGTTTTTCAAGATTATCAACATGACCGTTTGTACAAAACAAATCGAGCCATGAGTCATTGTTAAAGTCGACAAATTGTGTGCCCCAAGCAACCATATTTTTCGTGGCAGGACCCAGACCCATACGCCAGGTTGTTCGATCTTCAAACACCCCGTCACGATCGTAGCGGAACAGAGTATTGATCTCCGTGTAGTAGTTAGTCACCATGAGATCCGAATGGCCATCCCCATCTACATCGCCGTAGGCCACTCCCATAGAACCTTCCGCTGTTCCGTGCTGATTAACCGCAAGCCCCTGCATCCATCCTCGTTCTTTAAATTTCATCGCTCCTTCTGAAACAAAGAAAAAATTATTAGTTTGATCATTGGCAACAAACACATCCTGAAGCCCATCCTCATTAAAATCAGATATCACCACACCCATCCCTCGACCGTCATCGTCTTCCATTCCTGACGCTTCCGTGACATCACTGAAGGTGCCGTCCCCATTATTACGATAGAGAATATCATCTTCACCGGGATACGTAGTTGGTTGCGGATGGATTGAAAAACCAGCGTTGTCAACATGCAACCTATGTTTGGAGAGATCAATTACCGCATAAGTAGAAACGTACAAATCAAGATCGCCATCCCCATCTAAATCACCAAAAGCGCATCCGACTCCCCAACGCTCAGAGCCTAATCCGGCCACATCGGTAACATCCGTAAAAGTCCCGTCACCGTCATTACGATAAAGGACATCCGCACCATAATTAGTTACATACAGGTCACGGTATCCATCGTTATCATAATCACCAACAGCAACTCCCTGACCGTATCCATTGTTTCCTACACCGGATTGTTCTGTAACGTCCACAAACACGCCATCTCCCTGGTTTCGAAAAAGTCGATTCCGGTGGACACTGGATAAATCAGGAGGAAACGTTCCTCCCTGAACTAAATAAACATCCAATAAGTCATCTGCATCGTAATCGAAGAGGGCCACCCCTCCTCCAAAAGTTTCTGGTAAATAAAGAAGTCCTGTCGCACCGTCCTCGTACTGAAAATCAATCCCGACTTTTTCACTGATGTTTTCGAAAGAAACCGCTGACTTGAAGGTCGTTTCCTCAGACAAATCGTACGTTTCCAGTTCGGGAACAGGAAAATGATCCTTCTCATCATCCGTATCGTCTGTCCGGTACAAGAATCCTGCGGTAATCGCCAGCAAGAACGCGATTCCTGATATTAACGCCAACCCCTTCTTTGACATACTCACTTGCCTCTTCACTCTTCAGGAATACGTTATTTCACAGATCCACCGTTGCATCGCTGAATGGAAACATCACAGCGGATTCCTCTTCCCTTTTTATTTCAACTACAGGCTGCGATTACGTCAAGTATTCGTTGTAAGTCTTCGGCAATCCATTAGAGCAGACTGGAGGTCTGAAATCTCCAGTCTGAATCGCTCTGTTGAACTGAAGGTTGCTCGCAGGCCCCTTCTTATTTGACCTGACATATCGCTACCTCTTGCAAACCCGTATTTTTCTTTAATTTTTACATGCACGGGATCACACGTTCACAATCCGTCTGATCCGTTATTTATTCCGGACTATCGGGCACGACTCTCTTTAAGAATTTTCGATTCCATTTTATTTGATACAAACTCGGTATAGTCAATGCGGTAAAGTGAAATGCGTCCATGATCATAGACTTGATAATGTCAACCTTCAGGAAACCCTTGTTGGAATACGACGATAGTCTGTCATAAATAGCGGTTTTCATTAGAAGACAAAAACTTTTGTCTAAGTAGACTGGCTTTTGTAACCACACCTATCTTTTAACGGGATATTTAGTTATGTCAACGACCCTCAGAACGAAATCCGGTAAGCTCTCCCTTGAACTAATCGATGGTTGATCGCAATTCACTCTATCCATACCGGACGTGCAATCATGTCATTGAATCATGAATGTTGGTTAATACAAGCCGATCGACTGCATTGCCCTTACACAGGATACGATGGCCCAGGAACTCTTGCCATTTCAGGGGATCGAATCGTTGATGTAGGAACTGCTCGTTTTCACGAGGGCAATAAAACACACCTTTTATCTGAAGGTGTCTTACTCCCTGGTTTAATCGACCTCCATGCGCACCCGGCATGCGAAAACTCAAAATACGGAATCAACCCTGATCAGGAGCTCTTGAACGAAGGAACCACAACCGTACTTTCTCAAGGAGATGCGGGAGCTTTGCATTGGGATCATTATCACAACAGCACCATTGCCGCTTCCCGAACACGAGTACGACTGGCGATTAATCTTTCCAGCCATGGAGAATCAAATCCCTGGGGCTGCTTTGAGAACCCGGAAGAAATAGACGCACCACTCTGTATTAACACCATTGAAAACAACCGCGATCACATCTGGGGGATCTCTGTTAACCTCAGTCGGTTCTCCTGTGGAAACACGGATCCCATATGGATCCTGGAACGTGCACTGGAAGTCGCGGAGGCTACCGACATGCCTCTTCTTTATGGGATGCGTGAGCACGAAGACTGGTCACTGGAACAACAGATGAACCGCTTGCGATCCGGGGATGTGGTGACCTACTGTTTCCGCCCACCACCAAGATGTATTCTCACTGAACACGCCAGTGATAACAGAACAGCTGGCCGAAAAACACGCGTACATCCCGCGGTTCTTGAAGCCCGGGAAAGAGGCGTTTTCTTTGATCTCGGTCACGGATTTTCTTCTTTCGATTTTGCGGTTGCCGAAAGAGCGGTCGACCAGGGATTTTTACCAGATACCCTTTCCACGGACTATTATCTTCAACACACAAACCTTCCTGTAAAACACTCCCTTCCTCTGACCATGTCCAAACTTAAAGCGGTCGGCATGATGGAAAAGGATATTTTCCAATCCGTCACGACAAACCCTGCACAAATTCTGAAGATACATCCGGAAGTCGGCACACTTACCACACATTGTTGTGCGGATCTCACACAACTTTACTTTGACGATCGACCACACATCTTGGAGGATACTTTCGGAGCTACCAGAACCGGTGGAAAATGGGAACCAAGATTGGTAATACGCGCTGGCTCGCTTGTGAAAGCTACCGGAGTGCCGCCGGACAACCTTGCAAAGTAGCTTGTCGGGGCAGGTCTGGCTTTGATAAACTGAACATCGATTCGTACTATCGTCAACAAGCGAGGTAGCCATGTTAGACGTAGGAGGGTTTTCAACCCGGACCTGTCACGGACACAGTCGCCGTGCCTTTCTGCGTACCGCATCCAGCCTGCCACTAACCTGGGGATTATCTCCGGCGCTCAGCACGGGTGCAATCAATCCGGGAAAAGCAAAATCGATTCTGCTGGTGTGGCTTTGGGGCGGACCAAGCCATTTGGACATGTTTGATCCAAAACCCAAAGCGCCGCTTGAATACCGAGGTCCGTTTTCAACGATTTCCACAGCAACCCCTGGATTGCGATTCAGTGAACTGTTACCTAAAACTGCCAGTCTCAGCAACGACTTTTCCCTCGTTCGATCTCACATCAATCACAGTGGTGACCACCTTCTCGCTGGGTCAATCGGCTTGACCGGCGGAGAGGAAAGTCTTGGTGGACATCCACCGAATTTTGGTTCTATAGTTGCCAAAAAACGCATCTCTGAAACACTTCCACCTTTTGTTTCACTGGCTGATGGACCAATAGGCGATGGGCGTGGACCTATGAAAGGATATGGGGGTGGATCCTGGGGAAAGGCATTTGACCCATTCATGGTGCATTGCAGTGAACAGGGAAGCATTCAGATTCCAGCGTTAAAGTTGATTGATGGACTTAATCTCGGACGACTTGATGAACGCAAAACCCTTTTGAAAGATCTCGATGAATTAAGACGTCAAGTTGATGCAACCAATTTTGGCCCTTGGGATAATCTGTATCATCAGGCATACGGCCTGCTCACTTCGTCCGATGCACGAAAGGCTTTTCAACTTTCTGAAGAATCTGAAGCTACCCGTGAATCCTACGGTTTTACCTCTTTCGGACAAAGCTGCCTGCTAGGGCGACGGCTGGTGGAATCCGGAATACCTTATGTACAAGTTAACTGGAGCCAGTATGTGGAAGTGCTGTACCCCTTCTCCGATTACGGATGGGATACTCACGCCGACAATTTTGAATTGCTTGCAGAATGGCACCTTCCGATCTTGGATCGAGCGTTTTCGACGCTTTTGCGTGATCTATCGAACCGGGGACTTCTGGAAACCACACTGGTAGTGTGTATTGGTGAATTCGGGCGCACCCCACGCATTAATTCCATTGGATCGCGCGATCACTGGCCACAGTGTTATTCTTCTATCTGGGCTGGAGCAGGAGTACAGCCAGGACGTACGATAGGTGAAAGTGACCGTTACGGTGAACATCCGATTACCGACCCGGTAACCCCTGCAACCGTTGGAACTACCATGCTCGAATTGTCTGGAATCTCTTCCCGGGAACGTGCCGAACTCAAGGTATTGCCCGAGGGACGAGTGCTTCACGAGTTGTTGTAATCGGAACACCATTTCCGCAGTCCCTGACACGAGGACTCTTTGATGTTTCTGTATAACGACAGCAGAACAAAACCTACCTTTCCGATTGCTGGACTCTTAATGTTAATCCTGGTTAATCCAGCCCTCACATCACCTCCCAAGCAATTGACTTTTGACGGAAAAAAGAAACTCTCTCCCATCTTCACCCACTCCGGAAAACATCTCGTCTTTTCAACCCACTCGCTCCCCAATCGTGTGACTCTCGAACAACTTGTCCTTGCAACAGGCAAACGAACTCGCTTGCTTCCCAATGAAACGGCGCATCAATGGGATGTCACATTTTCAAATGACGGACGTTACTGGTGCTATGCTCGATCTGCAAGTAGCCCTCAGTTACAGCTGGTCATTCGAGACACCCACGAAAATACTGAAGCGATATTTGCCACGCCCGAGCCGCGCGGGACGGTTCGGCATCCGACATTTTCTCCGGACAACACGCATATTGTATTCGGCCTTTCCGGACCGGGCGGACATCAGATCGCATCGGTGAATCTTCAAGGCCAAAAACTTCGAAAACTGACGGCAGCACCGGGAATCAATACCGGCCCTGAATATTCATTCGATGGGGACAAGCTGGTTTTCACTTCAAGTCGGACAGGTAATTTTGAAATTTATTCTATGCTGGCCGATGGAAATAAACTCCAAATGATTACCAACAACCCCGCAATGGATCTTCATCCTTCCTGGTCTCCGGATGGGAAATGGATTGCTTTCACAACTTTACGTGACGGCAATTACGAAGTTTATCTAATGAATGAACAAGGGACGAACCTGGTTAATGTCACTAATCATCATGAGCGTGACCAGTTTTCCGCATGGCATCCGAACGGACAACATCTCGTCACCGTTTCCGAACGCAAGGGACGATTTGATCTTTATCTTCATGACCTGCATTCTTTAACCAATATGGATGCTCTGAGGAATGTTGACAAATAGTCGTTCGAACTGAAAATGGTCCTATACGCTCTTACTTTTTGATATCTTCACGAAAACCGTGACCTCACATCACGCGATGTGACTCCCCTCGGTTTTTTGTCCTGTTTGTTCTATCATGCTTGCTATGCCGTACCTCATGGAAATGTCTATCTCTTAAGGAAACAACAGGAATGCTGGGTGCCTCTTTAGATATTGATAGTTACTTCGAACGCTGTTCCACGGAATTACATAAGCTTAATCAGTCCGATATCAAATCGCTTGCTGATTCAATATTTGAAGCATACCAGACAGGTGCATGTGTCTTTATCTGTGGCAATGGAGGTAGTGGGGCCAATGCCTCCCACTTCTGTGAAGATCTGGGGAAAAGCACACTACGACCAACTGACTTTGAAAATGATTCTGTTAAACGTCTCAAAGTACTGAGCTTAACCGATAACACGCCCTACATACTTGCATGGGCTAACGACGAAGGATATGACAGAATCTTTGTCGAACAACTGAAAAACCTCGCTGGTCCAGATGATGTTCTGGTGGCAATAAGCGGTTCAGGAAACAGCCCTAACGTGCTTCGAGCCGTTGACTGGGCCAATAAACACAATATGAAAACCTGCGGTATTACCGGTTTTGACGGAGGACTTTTACGACAAACTGCCGGCACTTCCATTCATGTCCCTCTCGATGACATGGGGCTGGTCGAGTCGATCCACCTGGTCATTTTCCACTGGATCCTTGACGACGTCTATGGGCGCATCAATCTGGAAGGGCGACACGCCCGTAAACCTGAGTAAGTCCCTCTCGCACCCTGGCCGGCAAACTCACAAAACGGTCAATCATCCATCTGATGCGATCTGATCCTGGTGTAAATAACTGCTTGGACAGGAAGCCTTTGCCTGGGTTGTTCTGCTGATTTTGGAAAAATTTTCGAGATATGGCAACAGTAACAAACGCTCACGTTTGCGTGGAAACCACACGTGACTATAAAGCGCATGACTGATTCCACCTCGTCTCCCTTTGGTCTCACTTGCACCAGCACCCAACCATATCTTCCCATATGACTGAACCCGCGCACGCTTCAATGGTTCATAAAATGCGAGATTAAAATAGACGGCTGCACGCTTGGCAACTGCATCATAACATCGTCCAACACGATAAAACCAAAGATCCTTTTTACCTAATAACAAGGAAAACCCCAGAACACGGTCCTGTTCAAAAGCGATAACGGCTTCTGCATTTGGATATAGATACCGCCCCAGCTTATCCCAGAACATTTCACAATGGCGAAAGTGTTCCGAACCATACCTGTTGTACGTTCTCGCGTAACATTCTGCGATTTCAGAACGATACAAAGATAAATCATGGACCGATTCGAAGCGAATCCCATTATCGGATGGTGCAGTCATTTCTTTTCGTAACAAGCGTCGGCCATTGCTTCGAAACCGTTGTAAATACTCATCCATTGTTTCTAGATTTGAAACAGGAATCGCATGGTCATATACCAGAAACAGCTCCTGAAAACCTTCTTCACAGAGCGAAGAACGCAACTGCGTTTGTCTTTCTTCTATTCCAAAAAAACAAACAGGAATGGTTTCTTGACGTCCCTGTTCTTTCAATCGCTCAACTACCAAATGGGTTATTTTTCGAGATTGCTCCGATGAGATCGATGGATCAATCGCAATTCCTCCACGGTGACTGAGCGGACTGACCGCCAGAATCCAACCATCTGTCCTTACCCCGGCAGCTTGAATCAACGCACGATAAAGACGTGTTAACCACACTAATATTCGGTATCGACCGGCTCCTTCCGGATCCACTCTTGACGCCTCTTCGGCCCAGTTAAGAAAAAAGTATTTATCCAGACTGTACAAAAAATAAATATTCGGATTTCGACAGACCAGAAATGGACAGATTGCTGCTAATTGGCCATTCCCACAATATGTCACCACAACATAACGAAAGGTGACATCCCCTCCCACCACGTGACTTAAATCCAAAGATTCCAGAAATCTAAACCACCGTAGGTCAAAAAAAATGGACGCATTGCTGGAAACTGACTCAATCTGTTGTTCCGGGTATCCGAACAACGATTCCTCTATCGTTGTTTCATAGTTTTCAAATCCACCATTCTGTTTATTAAGGTTATCTTTTAGAAGCACCCCCCCTTTATCCAGCACTTCATGATTTCGAATATCTGTCTCTTGTCTTTTGCCAGAATTAGGTTGCGTAGAACCTGATCGACTCGGTGCTTGCCGTTTGATAGGAAGAGGGTTTGTCATATCAGACCATAAGTTCTAGAAATAACTCGATAACGCGTTCATGAATGAAAGAATCACAAACAACAACCAGAAGGAAACCACCTTCACTCTGAAAGCTGATTTAAACGTGTCTGATTGCGACGCAACCGTCCCCCTACTTCACGCCAGACATCCGGCAAACATTCCGTCACATACTTGGAAATATGACGCCCTTCCGGATGGTAGCGTACCCAAACATCAATCTTTAGTTGCTTCGCCTGAAAAAGAAAACTTTCAACCTGTGCGTCCACGTTGTACGCATCGTGTTTTCCATAAGCGACTAGAAAATCAAATTTCTTAACATCCACTTTGGGGTCGGAAATCAGTTCAATCGGATTCTCGTGACGGATACGTTCCATGGCCTCTCCCCCTCTTCCCCAGACTCGACCGACTGCCCAGCCAAACGTCACGGGAAAATAAATATCTGGCACAACACCGATCAATTGCCAGCGCGGCAATTCAGTCATTTCACCAGCCACATCTGGCGTAAAATCGGTCGCGTATCGTCCTTTGCTGTCACACCATCGCATATTCAGATTGGGATAGATACCAACCAGAATTCGAAAACTTTGAGGAAACCGCATCCCTATCTTGTAAGCTCCAAATCCTCCCATCGACCATCCGATGGCAACATGTTGCCAAGGGTTATCGTCAACGGGAAAATACGTCAGAATAAACTCCATCACATCTTTAACAATATAGTCTTCAAATTTGCCATGTTTCGAATTGGAAAACCAGCTGCCATGATCCCAGATTCTGAAATTTCCCTGCAAACTTCCATCCGGCGCAACAGCAATTACTGATGGCATCTCGCCTTGAATTATAGCGCGATCCAGGGTGTGAACAGCCTGACGTAAAAACTGACGTTCATCACCTCCATACCCGTGTAACCAGACAACCAGTGGATATCGTTTCTCTCTTGAAAATTCGGGAGGCAAATACACATACATATCACGCATCTCAACCAGAGATCGTGACCACACACGATGATCTCTACCATGGTTCTGCGTCAAATCCAGAACAGTACCAGACAGTTCCTGATTAAGATGATTGAGCTCTATTTTTTTGGGTAATAATCCTGCAGAAACTCCTTGTACACTGCATGCAACCAGAATCCAGCATAGCCATGAAGTCATGGTCCCTCTCCAAGGTCTCCGTTTCTGTCGACTGGAATCAGAGGGTGCTAAAGTGGTTTTGCTTTTTTGTAATCTGTCCTTATGTGGCCCTCGTAATACAGGATGTAACCGCGAAGAAGAACGATCCGTATCCTGTTGACGATCCCGGTGTCGATCGATCGCCTGTTCCACATATTGACTCATCTGATTTTGAAAGGTATGCGTGGTAAACCGCTCCGCTTGCTTACGTGCCAGCACTGATGAAATATATTTTGGATTGTTCTCCAACCACTCCATGGCCTGTATCAGACTTTCTGGTCGTTGTTCTTCAAAAAACACACCTGAACCAGGTCTATTATCACCTGCAGCTATGACTGTTTCTGTTACACCACCTTGATCATACGCAACTACTGGAGCTCCACATGCCTGTGCCTCAACTGGCACGATTCCGAAGTCTTCGCGCCCCGGGAACAACAATGCACGACAACGCCTCAAATGTTCTCTAATCACAGCGTTACTCTGCCAGCCCAACAATCGCACAGAAGGCCCGGCCAGGCGATGCAGGCGACCATATTCCGGACCTTTCCCAATGACCACCAACGACTTTCCTGAACGGTTACAGGCCTCGATCGCCAAGTCAATCCGTTTGTAAGGAACCAGCGCAGAAACACACAGGTAATAGGATTTCCGCGCCTGTCCATCAGGAAAAAAATACTCCGTGTCTGAAGGTGGGAAAATAACGGTGCTTTCCCTCTGATAGCAGTCCCATATTCGTTGTGATACGGTTTCACTGATCGCAATAAACTCTGTCACGTTCTTCGATGTTTTCCGATCCCAATTACGCATGTAATCTAAAAAACGATTTAATCCCTTTTCCCTAACAGAAAGTGCGCCCTCGTGTTTTCCAGCTGACAACAACTTCTTTTTCCGACTACCTGTATCCAATTCGTTTTTTGGGAAACTTGTTGACTGATTATCCGAAAAATGAAAATACTCACTCTGACAATGCCAGGCCCATCGCATTGGCGTAAAGCAGTAAGATATATGAGGGACTTCTTCCGGGACGTGAATCCCTTTCGAAACAGCGTGTGAAAGGCTCAACACCGCGTCATATTTTCCACGTAGTTGAAGCCGTTCAATCGCTTTTGGCATCAGTGGAGCCATCCAGCGATAGTACGACACAATACCCGGAAATCGCTGAAGAAAACTGGTATGAACAGGATGCCGCTTAATCGTTTCTGACAGGGAATTCGGACGCTTGAACAGCGTGTAAATATCAGCCTGGGGCCAGTGATGACAGAGTGCTTCAAGACACTTTTCACCACCACGCATCCCGGTCAGCCAATCATGCACCAGTGCAATTCGCACCGGCATCCCTCCATGGATTCGAAGTGCCTTTCCATTCGCCTCCCAAGCTTCACTACATCTCAGATGTATCACTGAAGTGGAAAGCGTTTTCTACTATAGGTATTACAAGGTCAGGTATGGTGACAAATATGCCCAAACTGGTCAAGTGAACCGACAGCTGACGGAATACCTGAATGCAACAACAGGATCTCCGAAGAACGCAATTTCGTATTTGTAATCGAACTAATCCTTGCGATGAATATTTTTAACATTTTCGATGTCCGACATCTTCTTGCGCATAAACAATGGCTGCCTACTTCGTACTCGTTAAGAGTTTTCGCAATACCGATAACACTAGACTACCGATTCTGACAACTCCTGAATTTTACGAACTTGTTCGATACAACATCCAGGATGGCAAAACCGTTGAATGTGCAGACACATTCTCTTAACTTAGTGTTTGCTTACAGGTCATAACACAATCGTCAACAAACCGGATTGTCATACTTTTACCTGAATTCTTGCTTCTACCCTTTCGCCATCCTACATGCATCGAATCCCGTGCCTAAAGTCCGATATGATTGTCGCTCCGATTCAAATTGGCATTGCGGTTGTCATACATAATGGACACTACCTTGTAGGAAAACGTCAGATACAACAAACACTGTCTGGTTACTGGGAATTTCCCGGTGGAAAATGTCACACCAACGAACCTCCTCAACACTGCGCCGAACGGGAATGTCTCGAAGAAACCGGTTTAACGGTTATGGCCGATTGCTTACGATATCAAACTGTCCATCATTATACGCACGGGCCAGTTCATCTCCATTTCTTCAACTGCACACTCAGCTCTCACGAGGTAGAACCACGCCCCCCCTTCCGCTGGATCGACATCGAAGGTTTGAGACATTTGACCTTTCCGGAAGCAAACAGGAAACTAATTCATGACTTGCTTCAGGAATAATTGCTGTTTTTTCACTCACTTTGATCATATTTACTTTGATTTAAGATCGCATCCAATCCCTTAGTCAATCACGTGTCCGCATCAGGTAAATGACCTTGAGTAATCCGCTGCCCATTCATCCGGTCGGATCCATCAATAGTGAAATCCGCCCTCCCGGATCCAAAAGTATTACCAATCGAGCGTTGGTCCTTGCCGCCCTCGCAAAAGGATCCTCCTTCCTGCGCCACGCACTGGACAGTGAAGATACCCGTTTAATGATTCATGCTCTCCAGTCGCTCGGTGTTGAAATCACACATGACCCCAAACAGGAGACCATTCTTGTCAAAGGATGCGCCGGCAGACTGCCAAAGAACAGTATCGATATCTTTGTCGGAAACTCTGGTACAACAATACGATTCCTGACAGCCATGGCCACTCTGGGCCGCGGAACGTATCGACTCGATGGTATTGACCGAATGCGTCAACGCCCTATCGAGCCATTGCTCAAAGCACTTCAAAATCTTGGCGTCAACTGTCACTGTGAAAACAACACTGGATGCCCGCCGGTTGTCATACAGGCAAACGGACTAAAGGGGGGACAAACGAACATCTGCACCCAGGTCTCCAGCCAATACTTAAGTGGCCTTTTGTTAGCGGCACCTTATGCTCAGAGTAACATTGAACTACGGGTAACCGGTCCTCTGGTATCGACACCCTACTTAAACATGACTACGGATTTAATGCGGCATTTTGGTGTTACCGTGGAGGCGCCTCCCTTACCGCACAAACGTCATGCCGCCCTCACTCACCCGTCTTCTGAACAGAACAAATATCTGATTCCTGCCCCTCAAAGTTATCTGGGCAAACATTTTACTATCGAACCCGACGCTTCCGCAGCCAGTTATTTTTTTGCAGCCGCTGCGATTACCGGAGGAAAGGTTCGGGTCCAGGGACTGTCTCAACAAAGCCTACAAGGGGATCTTGACTTTGTTCTGTTACTGGAACGCATGGGATGTTCGATCCACTTCACTCAAACATACACCGAAGTTTGCGGTGCATCGCTCAACGGAATTGAAGTGGACATGGCTGATATCAGCGATACGGTTCCTACTCTGGCAGTCGTTGCACTGTTCGCAAAGGGCCCTACTTCCATTACAGGTATTGAACATATACGCGTCAAAGAAACCGACCGCATTGCCGCAGTTTCCACCGAATTACGTAAACTGGGAGCAACGGTAAAAGAGGAACAGGGAGGAATGATTATCCATCCTCCATCGGATAGATACAACTCTATAGATGGGCCCGTGTTAATCGAAACCTACAATGACCATCGTATGGCGATGAGCTTTGCATTGGCAGGATTGCGATTTCCTGATGTCCATATTTGTGATCCTCAGTGTGTGGATAAAACCTACCCCGATTTTTTCAGAGATCTTAAAATCTTGTGCAGTACTTGACACCTGTTGAAGATCGGCAAGCGATATCTTAATCAACCCAGATCTCGTTAAGTCTTCGAATCCAGTTTCCATGTAACAGCGCTTCCACATCCTGACTGTTAAATCCGCGCCGTTCAAAAATATCCTTGAGCTTTTGCAAATCCGCGAATGATTCCATGTCATATGGACATTGCTCTCTTCCAAACCCGCCGTCCAGGTCGGATCCGATTCCCACATGACGCGTGTTTCCAGCTAGCTGGCAGATATGATCAACGTGTTCAACAATACGTTCCATCTTCACACCTGCGGTATAGGGTTGTGTCACCCCGCGTTTCCAATCTGGCACGATCATCCATGCATCAAACGCCATTCCTATAACCGCATCTCTTTCAATCAAGGCCTTCAGTTGATCATCACTGAATTGTCTCTGATGGGGAACCAGCGCCCGGCAATTGTTGTGGCTCGCCCAGACTGGTCCGGAAAACAATTCAAGTGCTTCCCAAAAAGCTTCATCGGTCAGGTGCGTTACATCCAGCACGATTCCAAGGCGTTGCATTTCCTGTAGTAATTCACGACAGGCGGGTTCCAATCCTCCCGTCGATCCAGTTCCAGGTGAATAACGTCCCGGTCCATAATGGGCCGGCCCGATCGCGCGCAGTCCGTAATCATAAGCCTGAGCTAACCAGTCCGGAGAAATAATGGAATCCGCACCTTCCAAGCTTAGGATATAACCTATTGGCAAAGTGCTGCTATCCTCAGCAGTTTCCCATAGGTTAACATGCTGGTTCAATTCCTCACGATTCTTTATCTGAACCATCTGTCCATGACTCTCCATAGTACGGTACCAGGCCAGTTGAGCCTGGGTTATCGACCATGCTATTTCAGGACTGTTCCACCCAGGCAGATAATTATCTGGCGCAACATAACGTGCAATCTGTGTTGCAATACAAACTCCTATCCCCCCTCTCCTCATTTCATCCAGAGTTAAAATCCCTTTCCCACGATCGAGTTTATCTGTCATCCCCATTTCTCGATTACGAACCTCTTCCAGAGAACAGGTCAAATCCCGATTCCATTCAACGGCGTTCATAGCTATATCAAGATGTGCATCGAATATCAGCATGCCAAACTCTCCTCTTTCTTTTCTTATAAATATACGCCTATCAATCTGTGTCCAAATCCCGGTTAACACAATCCCTTTTACGTAAGACCTGTAAAATAATTTTGGTTATCCGCATGACTCATACAGTTAATCAGAATCCAATGGGAAAAGCGGACGTCGGATATGCTTATACACAAAATGCGCTGGATTGACCGCCGTGATACCCGGTGTATCGACTTCGATGATTTTTGCAGCGATAGGTTCATAAGCTGCCCGGTAAGCAATGGCCGCTTTCACAACCAGTATTTTTTTCTTTTCCGGGTTAATTCCAGCGCTAGTCAATTGCCCCAGGCTAAAAGGGGGCTGGCGGTTGGAAGTGATCAAAAGCTGATTGTCTCCCTGAATTTCCAACACCACACTACGTCCTTGGTCATTAAAACGTTTGCCGCCATGCCGTGGCTGGGTTTCAATCCAGCACCCATCATAAATATGTTGAACGCGCGCTTGCACCGATACGGGATCTCCATGTAACTGATCGACTTTTCCTCCTACCCGAAAAGTAGCGTCTCTACCAACCCCCAGTGAAAGCGATTGCTCAACCACTTCAGGGTCGTACAGGGTAACCACAGCACCCTGGGCCTCCTGTCGGATCAATTCTGAAAGAATAAACGTGCTATCAGCCGCAGATCCTCCTCCCACATTATCACCAAAATCGACTAGTACCACAGGCGTCTGATCTGTGTTTATAGCCTCGGTTACAGCACTGCGAACAGAAATCAAAGACACCTGTAACTGATCACGAACCGCTTCTATTTTCTTACTCAGTTCGTCCGCGTATTGTTCGGCAGCATCCAGGTCTCCGTCCGTAACGGCAATTACCGATGGCCCCATTTCGGGCACATCTGCGTAAGGGAATCCAGCTACAACATTCATCGCTAACACATTTGGATTCTGTTCATAACGCCGGGCTTCCTGGAGCAGTGACAGGAACGGCTCAACTGATGTATTTTGATGCACAATACTGACGATTAAGGGTGGTTTCTTTATCGCCATCACTGGATTAATTTCATTACGCACACAACGTACCATTAAATCCGCCGCTCGTAACCCACACGCTCTTTGATCGATATGAGGATTCGTTTGATAATAGACCATAGCCGTGCTGTTGATAATTTGTTGCGTCGATCCATTGCCGTGAAAATCGAATGTGTTAACTATGGGAAACGAATCACCGAGGGATTGACGTAAGCGCCTGAGGACCTCTCCATCTCCATCTGGCCAGGACTCTGTGACCATCGCACCATGTAACGCCAGTAACAACCCATCGATCCTGCCATCTTTGCGAATTCCACTGACAATGCGTTCAACAACTTCATCGATCATGTCATCCGAAACGGGCCCTGCAGGCATAGCCCATGCAACCAATGTCGGTACTATTTCAAAATCAAAACGAGAAGATCCTTCGATAAAACCGCCCACCTCATGGTGTGACTCGCTCCATTCATCAAGAATCTCATTCCCACTCTTGATACCGCCAGTTTCAAAAGCCTGGCGATCGGTAGGCATGGCACAAAAGGTGTTTGACTCGTGAATAATTCCACCAATTGCGATTCGCATCTTCACACGTTTCTCCAAAATCAGGCCATGGTTACCGTTTTAACAGCCAGGATTTGTATTTCCCATTCTAACAAGGAATCCCCTCTTCACAGATCTGGCCGTTCACTGCCAACAGAAAGTCCACAACCAGCATCCCACGAACTGGCGTTTCAGTGGTCTTGCTGGACTGAGCACAGGGTGTCAGTAGCGGCATCAATGGTTTGTTCGATTTGCTCTATCCCCATGGCATCTGAAACAAACGCTGCCTCAAACTGGCTGCAGGGAAGATAGATTCCTCGCTTGAGCATGCCCCAGAAAAAACGGCCAAATGTATCGGTGTCACATTGCGACGCAATCTCATAATCTGTTACAGGTTTGTCATGGAAAAACAGCGTCACCATACTTCCTGCGTGCCCCACCGTGTGGGGTATTCCAGCCTTATGTGCTGCCTCGTGAAATCCCTGTGCGAGCCTCGCGCCCAAGGTTTCTAGTCGCTCATACGGTGGATTTTCTTCTATCGCATCCAGTGTGGCTTTACCGCATGCCATAGCCAACGGATTTCCAGAGAGAGTCCCTGCCTGGAACACCGCCCCTTCAGGCAACATGTGATTCATGATTTCGGATCGACCACCGTAAGCACCAACCGGGAGCCCTCCTCCAATTATTTTCCCCATGGTCGTCAGATCCGGAATTACGCCCAGGCGTTCCTGTGCTCCACCATACGCCAAACGAAAGCCCGTCATCACTTCATCAAAAATAAGTACTGCACCGTACTGTTTGGTCAATTCTCGCAGCGCTTCCAGAAATCCTTTTTGGGGTAATACAACTCCCATATTTCCTGCTACCGGCTCCACAATCACACCGGCAACCCTGTCACCTTCTCTTTCAAACAATTGATGAATCTGATCGATGTCGTTAAACGGAAGAGACACCGTGTCGGCTGTACATCCTGACGGGACACCCGGGCTGGAAGGTACTCCCAGCGTGGTGGCACTTGAACCTGCTTGAACCAGCAAACTGTCCACATGTCCATGGTAGCACCCAGAAAATTTCACGATTACATCTCGTTGCGTGTAACCCCGTGCCAGACGAACCGCACTCATGGTCGCTTCGGTTCCTGAATTGACCATGCGAACTTTTTCAACAGAAGGCACCGCTTTGACCACTTGTTCAGCCAAACCCGTTTCCAACAGCGTTGGCGCCCCGAAACTTGTGCCTTGACTCAGGACATCCTCGATCGCAGCAAGTACATAAGGATGACGATGACCGAGAATCAGTGGCCCCCAGGATCCACAATAATCGATATAGGAATTCCCATCGAGATCCTGAATTTCAAACCCATTCCCTTTTTCAATAAACAAGGGGCTTCCCCCTACACCGCCAAAAGCTCGTGCAGGGCTATTGACACCTCCGGGAATACATTGAGCAGCCCGTTGAAATGCCACGTTACTTTGTGATGTTTCAAATGAATTCAACCGTAGACCCCCAGACAGTCCATGCTATTACCCTCCGTCTTCAACGGACAATCCGAAAGACGTGACAAACATGCGTACTATCGTAGCGAGGTCGGGAGTCAAAGAAAATGTTTCACCCGGCACTAATTCTTTTCTTTTCACAATAAATGCGTTTCTCAGCGCAATCGATTTGCAACCAATAAACGTTGTCCTGCACAAAATACGTGACGCCTGATTTTAAATCCCGTGTGATTTGAGTAAAACGCATCTTGTTTTACTGTATGGTCGCGCGATAGTCTTATGCGAACCAGCACTATCGAAACAAACCATTCATGACGTGTCGCCCCTGTGCTTCCGTTATGCTGGTGGTGATTATCACCGTTTTTGAACAATGCGGCATTCCTTACTAATTGAGCGTTCTCGAGGCCCATTACTGTTACGGCGGCTCACCATTAAGCCCGTGATGAGCACACAGTGAACTCGATCTCTCCTGCGGAAAGAATGGCCGCAGGAGTAGATTCATGCCTCGTTATGATCCAGCACGCATAGAGTCCAAGTGGCAGCAATATTGGGAAAAACAGCAGACATTTCAGGTATTGGAAGAGTCGAATCTGCCGAAGCTCTATGTGCTCGACATGTTTCCCTATCCATCCGGAGAAGGATTACATGTAGGACATCCGGAAGGCTACACAGCGACAGACATCTTCTGCCGGTATCATCGAATGCGAGGTAAAAACGTACTGCATCCGATGGGGTGGGATGCTTTTGGACTACCTGCAGAAGATTACGCGCGTCGAACCGGAGCGCACCCTCGTGACACGACCTATCGCAATATTGATACGTTCCGTAAACAACTGAAGAGCCTTGGATTCAGTTACGATTGGAAGCGAGAACTGGCTACCACTGATCCAGACTATTTCCGATGGACTCAATGGATTTTCCTGATTCTCTTTGACACTTGGTATGACCGGAACTTTGTCTGGAGTGACGGTCAGGGAAATACCGTTTACGGCAAAGGGCGTCCTATCTCGGACTTACCTATTCCTGAAACAATCCGGGAACAAGGGAAAGAGTCTGTTCGACGATATCAGAACAAAAATCGACTTGCTTACCAATCAGAAGCCGCTGTCAACTGGTGTCCAAAACTAGGTACCGTGCTGGCCAACGAAGAAGTTATCGGTGGATTAAGCGAACGTGGCAACCATCCTGTTGAAAGAATTCCATTACGACAGTGGATGCTACGTATCACAGACTATGCCGAACGCCTCCTGGATGGGATGAACACACTGGACTGGCCCGATCCAATCAAAGCACTGCAGCGAAATTGGATCGGAAGAAGTGAAGGAGCAGAAGTCGATTTTTATATCCAACCAACGGATCCCTTGGTCAACGATCCAGAAAAATTATCCAACCAGATCCGTTCCGTTCACGACTGGGAGAAACAACGCCAGTCAAAAGGATTTCCAGAGGAAACAGAACCTGAAGTAATCCGTGTGTATACGACTCGACCTGACACTCTATTTGGTGCCACCTACATGGTTCTTGCCCCCGAACACCCACTGGTAGACACCATCACTACAGTTTCTAATCAACCCGCAGTTGAAAACTATCGCAGACAAGCCGCTACCAAAAGCGATCTGGATAGAACCGATCTTGCAAAAGAAAAAACCGGTGTTTTCACCGGAGCTTATGCGATCAATCCAGCTACAAAAAAACCCATTCCGATTTGGATTGCCGACTACGTACTAGCCAGTTACGGAACCGGAGCCATTATGGCTGTCCCTGCCCACGACTGTCGAGACTGGGAATTTGCGCATCAATTGGCATTGCCGGTGATTCACGTAGTGGAACCCCCTGAAGGATATGTTCCATCAGAGGAAGAACAACAACTGGCATGCCGGGAAAAAGGCCAGCTGCTATATCCTTTCACTTCCCCTGGCACTGCCATCGCTTCCGGAAAATACACTGGTCAAACGACATCAGAAATGAAGGAACGCATTACCAGTGATCTCAAGGAGCAAGGACTGGCATCCGCTGCAATCAACTATCGCCTGAGAGACTGGCTTTTCAGTCGCCAGCATTTTTGGGGAGAGCCCTTTCCAATACTCCATGAACTCGATCAAGAGGGGCATCCCACCGGCCTGCTGCGTACCATATCTCCTGAACATTTACCGGTTAAACTGCCTGATATGGACAACTTCAAACCACATGGTCGACCAGATCCTCCCTTGGATAGTGCTCCCGACAGCTGGCTTTTTACTACTACTGAAAACACGGAAATCGCGCCCTTGCAGGAATCAGAAGAAGGGGCTTCGGCAGTCGCCTTGAAACGGGAGACCAACACCATGCCACAATGGGCTGGCTCGTGCTGGTATTACCTACGATTCCTCGACCCACATAATTCTGATCAATTTGTTGATCCTGAAAAGGAAAAAGACTGGCTCCCGGTGAATCTTTATGTTGGTGGGGCAGAACATGCGGTTCTACACCTGCTCTATTCCCGTTTTTGGCATCAGGTTCTTTACGACCGAGGATACGTAAGCTGTCCCGAACCTTTTCAACGTCTGGTCAATCAAGGCATCATATTGGGAGAAGTGGAGCTTACCGGTTATCAGAGAAAAAATGGATCCTGGATTTCCGCTGAGGAAGTATCCGAACAGACTGACAAGAACACTGGAATGGAAGTCCTGTCAATCAAACTTGATTTTGAAGATGCTCAGAAAACTGCAGCCGGATTTGTTCTTAAGAATGACCCTGAAATTCGCTTGGATAGCCGCGCATACAAAATGTCCAAAAGTCGTGGTAATGTGGTAAATCCTGACACGATAGTTGAACGTTACGGGGCGGATTCATTACGACTGTACGAAATGTTTATGGGCCCCCTGGAAGACGTAAAGCCGTGGAACACCAAGGGGGTCGAAGGCATCAGCCGATTCCTGTCTCGTGTATGGCGCATGGTGAGCGACGAAAAATCAGATACCCTCTCTCTGAATCCGGCGATTCAAGAAGTCACAGCTAACTCAGAACAATTACGGTTGTTACACCGAACAATTAAATCCGTCACGGAAGATGTTGAATCCATGTCCTTCAATACGGCAATTAGCCGAATGATGGAGTTTGTTAACTCGTTCCAGCACGAAGATCCCAGGCCACGCGAAGTAATCGAGCCCTTCATCTTGTTGCTTTCTCCGTTCGCTCCTCATTTAGCGGAAGAACTTTGGGAACTTCTGGGACATCCAGAAACCCTGGCATTTGAACCATGGCCTACCTACGAAAAAATCTGGATCGTCGACCAGACCCTGGAGGTTCCTGTCCAAGTCAACGGAAAAGTAAGAACCCGTATTACGATCGACGCGCAATCGACCAACAATCAGCTTGAAGAGCAAGCGCTTGCCGATCCAAAGGTGATCGCTGTTCTACAGGAAAAGGAACTCGTAAAGGTGATTGTTGTGCCAGGAAAACTCGTGAACCTGGTTGTACGCTAACCACGCGAATCATGACCCGATTCAATCTGTACTTCGCTTTCAGGCATGGGCAACCATTACGGTAATTATTTGGTTATAGGATATTATTGTTTGACTTCTAGGTGTTTTTGGATAGGGTGTCTCGGATTCCCGTAAGTGAACCGCACCTTGTTTAGAAGTCGTCAGGAACAATTCTTGTCTCTTCTCTAGGCTACGGAATGGCGAAGACTTATTTCATTACCGGCGGAGCAGGTAATCTAGCCAGCCAGATTACCTTTCCACTTGCAGCAGACGGACATCGAGTGATTCTGTTCGATGTGGAATCAAATCCAGTGGGCAAGATTGCACCCGGCTCCCGGTACGTACAGGGAGATCTCACGGATGAAAAGCAACTTAAACTGACGCTTCGTGAACACAAACCCGATTGTGTCATTCATTTGGCGTCCCTTCTTTCAGGTCAAAGTGAGCAAGATCGCAAACGAGCCTGGACCGTTAATTTCGAAGGGACTTTTTTTCTTTTTGAAAGCATCCTGGAACAGGGAATCCCACAAATTCTTTATCCGAGTTCACTGGCATCCTATGGTGGAGATCTCCCGGATCCTCTACCCGAAAATTATGCGCAGTGGCCATGTGGACTATACGGTGTGTCCAAAGTTACTGCGGAGCGTCTTGGCGTATACTATCATGATCGTCATGGAATTGATTTCCGTTGCTTGCGCCTTCCGATCGTAATATCACAATACTCTCATGCAGGGGCAGCCAGCGCGTACGCCAGTCAAATATTCATACAAACATCTCAACGTGGATCCTATACCTGTAAAGTGAACCCGGAAACACGTTGTTCGGTCATCTATGCTCCCGACGTCATTCGTGGAATGGTTGAATTCCTAAATACCCCACAGAATCAACTTTCGAGATGTGTCTACAACATTCATGGTTTTTCTCCTTCCGCAACAGAACTTGCGCAGGCCGTAATAGAACGAACTCCCTCAGCCAAAATTGTTTTTGAACCGGAAAGCCCTACAGCAGAAATAGTCGCTAGCTGGCCCAATATTCTCGAAGATAGTTCTTCTCGTTCTGATTGGGGATGGAGTCCCCATTTTAATTTAGAGAACATGGCAGACCATTTTATGGAAGCTCTTAAACATGTCACTTCAAACCCACCCTCACTATCAAACGCTTCTTGAAAAAGCAAAGGATAGCCATCACAACGGCCGTTCTACCACGGGCATTACCAATACGGACATTGCCCATGCAAGACTCTATTGCCACGCATTTCGAATTCATACGATCGGTGCGTTTCATGCAACACGAATTGCCCTTGAAAATATTCCCGTCCATGACTCACAGGCGGCACAATTCGTAGAATTTTCAGTCGATTTGCTCAGAGATCTTGCAGATCTCGGAATGGATGTCATTCCGGAAAATTTTCGAGCACTCATTTCAACATTTCACCGATATGACCGGTGGATTCGAAAAATTGATCATTATCTCAAACGCTCACTCGAACTTGAAGACAATACAAATATCCGTAAAACGACCAAACGCTTTGTCGAAATCATGGAACAAATTACCAGCTGCAACGGTATATTCCTAACTCGCGATACCGAAGCACCCTCACAAGCCAGTTTTGTCGTTCCTAATTTAGGCATCACGATCGTACCACTGGTATACGGTGACTACCACTCCTGGAATCTTGCCTATCTGGCCGGAGAACATCGTAACGTTCCCGTGCACCGACATCAGAATGGAGTTGAAATTCATCTGGGTTACCCTCCCATAAACGGAATAACCATCCTTGGTAATAACTGCAGTGAAGTGCTGGAAGGATATGCCATGGCAATTCCTCCTGAAACGGACCATGGGTTCATCAACTACAGCGACGAACCCCATCATGTACCGTTCATTTTTGGGTCATGCATTCATGGAGGCTGGGGAGTCTTTCTCGACGTAGATGCGGTCAGTATCCAAGATGATCCCTGGAAACGCTGTTCTTTATCGAGTGACGACATGAATAACAGCGTGTTTCTGACGAGGGCAATCGAAAATGCACTTCAATCAGGCCATCAGGAAAGAACCGTACTGATTGATGCCACCCAAACGCACTCCGAAGAAAGTGGTGGCCTCGAACTTGCTATTACACCAATTTCTGCGGATCCGTACTCTTTTCAACTCGACTCCTTTCGGGCTGTGTCGGTCGTGCATGGACAGGGGACGGTAGATATCGCGGGAATCAAAACAAACATTGGAAAACACGACCATTTCGGGATACCTAGCAATCTGTCCAGCTCCTTTGTTCAAAGTGGAGCTGAACCTCTGGTGCTTCTGGATTCCTTACTTCGGAGGTCTGCGGGATAACACATCGTCACAAGTACTACCAGAAAACAACACCCCCCGCTCATCCGCTTGACTGCTACCCGCCTGCTAACTGACTTGCCCCGCGTCCCGGAGCTCCCATGGTGTTGTACCCGGAATCCACATGGAGGATCTCACCTGTTACTCCCTGAGACATGTCACTCAACAAATACAACGCACTTTGCCCAACTTCTTCCGGAGTCACGTTACGGCCCAACGGACTCATCGCCTCATAGAGACCAAGCATTTTGTCAAATTCACCGACAGCGGATGAGCTCAGCGTGCGAATAGGTCCTGCACTGATCGCATTCATCCGAATATCACTTTCGCCAAGATCATATGCCAAATAGCGCACTGTCGCATCCAAAGCTGCCTTGCAAACTCCCATAATGTTATATCCCGGGACCGTTTTCTCACCACCGAAATAAGTCAGAGTGACTAAACTGCCGCCCGGTTTCATTACAGCTTTGGCAGCTCTGGCAACGGCAACCAAACTATAAACACTGATATCCATAGCCGTATGGAAACCCTCACGACTCGATTCCAAATAGGGACATCTCAAATCTTCCATTGGCGCGTAGGCGATGGAATGAACCACAAAATCCAGATCGCCGTACACTTCTTTGGCTTCGGCAAATACACGCTGAATATCTTCATCGTTCTGAACATCGCATGGCGTGATTAATTTTGCCCCCACCGGTTCAGCCAACTTGCGAACACGGCGTTCCATTCTGTTTCGATCACCCTTGTCTGGAAGGTGAGTGAAACCAAGTTCTGCTCCGGCATCCATTAATGCCTGACTGATGTACCAGGCAATGGAATGATCATTTGCCACACCAAGAATTAGTCCTTTTTTCCCGTCCAACATTCCCATGTGGCTTTCTCCAGCTTCGTCCCAGTTGACCAATAACGATCCAATGGCGTCTCACAATAGCTACTCTCTTACAAATTCTCAATGTTCCTTCAACAATTATGATGATCCTGTCTAACTCTATTTAGATCCCTGCCAGCCCCTTGCTTAGACGAACCTCGACAGGAGTGTTATCATTATGATGACGCACTCAGCATTCTGTCTTTCTCGTCACCTGTCTATATTATAATCCAGCACATTTTGATGAACAAAAATCAATGGTTTGTACTCTCGGAAGTCTATGATGAGCAAAAAGCCACTTCAGATAATCTGAAATGGCTTTCCCTGCTCGAATCACGATTGATCCAAAATACGCCTCAGCATTTCCTTGAAATTGCGCTCGCGGAAATCGCAACTGACTGTCAGACATCCTGGACAGCCTTATTACAGCGCACGGGCAGTTGGGAACCTTTACACGAGATCGGAAACTTTCCGGGCGAACGTCGAATCCCTCCCCCTTCCCTGCTTGCTGAAGCATGTGAACGCGGGCAAGCTGTTATTTGCGAATCAAGCCAACTCCCGTTTTTGATCATTGCACCATTGAGCAAAGCACCCCCTTCTGACACCGTGTTGTGTATGGCCAGCAACGAGCCGGTGGATGGTAAAGTCCTAATCCCCAAATTGTCGCAGCTAACTCGCTTGCTCGATCTTTCATGGAACTGTTGTAAACAATTATCCCTTTCCAGACACCTGGAACAACAGTCTCTCGACCTCCTGGAAACAACGCGAACACTCCACGCGATTCGTCACAAAGCCCCTCTGTTAGCTTATATCTCTCAGCAAGCGGTCCATCTTGTCAAAGCAGACTGTGGCCTCGTTTTTCTATGGGACGAGCCGCATCATCTACTGACTATCGGTTCGGTTCACGGTCATCAGAAAGATCTTATCCATATTCCGAATGACCAGGGGATTGTTGGGCGAATCGTACGTCACCGCAAGCCCCTGCTCATTCATGACGTATCCACCTCTCCAGACTTTAATCCATCCATCGATCAAACCGGTCCCAATCGTACGCAAAGCCTTATTGGTGTGCCGCTAATTACGGCCAACAATACCTGTATGGGGGTCTTGAAAGTTATAAACGACAAACGTACGGAAGGTTTTCACGAGAAAGATTTGCTGACACTTCAGGAATGGAGCACACAGGCAACATTGGCACTTCAGAACATTCAGGAGCGGGAAACCCTTCTTCGCATACAGGAACAAAACACGCGACAAGCGATCGAAGACACCCATCTGATCGGTAATAGCACAGACATACAGGAACTGCGGTCTACCATTACCAACATCGCTAATACAGATTTACCCGTTACGGTACTTGGGGAAAGTGGTTCTGGAAAGACCACCGCATGTCGTGCCATACATTTTAACAGTCCCAGGCGCCACCACTCTCTGCTCTCTGTCCACTGTGCCAGAGCCTCTGAATCGCAAGTCGATATCGAACTTTTTGGATCCGGGGAAAGTAGTCTTTCAGACCCCGACGCGCATAGTCGTGGAAAAATAGAACTTGCTTCAGGCGGTAGCATTTTTCTCGATGAAATTGGCAATTTAGGTATGAATACACAAGGGAAATTATTACAGGTATTGACAGAAAATCAGTTTACCAATTCCGGTATTCATAAACCGACTTACACGGATGTGCGCATCATCGCGGCCACTAGTGAAGACCTCACCAAAGCCGTACAGGAGAATACGTTTCGTCGCGAACTCTATTTTCGGATCAGCTCTGTTACCATTCCGATACCGGCCCTGAGAGATCGTGCGGAAGACATCCTTCCACTGGCTGAATTTTTTATCGATCGTTTTTGTCACAAAACGCAACAACCGATCATCAAGCTATCCCGAAAAGCACGCCGGCGTCTCCAAGAACACTCCTGGCCAGGTAACATTCAAGAGTTACAAAATGCCATGGAGCGACTGGTTTTCCTTTCTTCGGAAACCAACATAGAATCCGAAGACCTTACGTTACTTCTGTTGCAGCCCAGAGCCAATCTTACACAAGTTCTTGTTGGATCTGACACAACGCACCTGCCTCTGCCATTGACCGAGGCAACGGAACGTTTTCAACAGAAACACATCGACTCTGCTATTCAGTATGCAGAAGGAAACATGACCGAGGCAGCCAAACTTCTCGGATTACACCGCCCTAACCTGTATCGAAAAATGAAACAATTAGGTATACCTGATCACGGATGATGCCTGTTATCCGTGACATTCGGCACGATGCTTTACACCTCATGTACAAAAACCACATTATTTCCTTCCGGTGTCCAGTCCGTACTGGCAAGTAACACCACGCGATCCCCTCTCTGCAGAACCCCACGAGGCTCACCCCATCCAATTACTTCCTGCAGCAGCTTTTCACTGTCCTGGCCAGCAGAACCTCTCCAGGGAGTAACCCCCCAATAAAGACACACTCTGCGCAAAGTAGATTCCATATCACTTGTGGCAACGGTTGGAATGGTGTTACGTGTTTTGGACAACGCTAGTGCAGTACGTCCAGTATGCGTGGCAACCACGATCAACTTCGCATCGAGCATATTTCCGATAAGATTGGAACCCTGAACAATGGCCTGGGTCACCGGTGTGACGGGTGGGTTCTTTAGGTATCTCTCAACAGCCGTGCTTGCCTCTGACATTTCATCAGCCTTCTTCGCTCCCCTCTCCATGTGCTGTTCTGTTTCTTTCGCAATTCGGCTCATGGTAGATACCGCCTCAACGGGAAACTGACCAATCGCAGTTTCACCTGAAAGCATAACAGCATCGGTTCCATCGAGAATAGCGTTGGCAACATCCGTAGATTCTGCGCGAGTCGGCCTCGTCGCACGGCGCATGCTGTCAAGCATCTGCGTTGCAGTAATAACGGGTACGCAACGTTTCTGGCATAAGGCGATTATCTGCTTTTGCACTATCGGAACACGTTCCACTTCTATTTCCATTCCCAAATCGCCTCGTGCAACCATAACAGCATCCGCAACTTCAACGATGGCTTCCAATCGTTCTAACGCTATGGCACGTTCAATTTTGGCAACTATCTGAACCGGGCTTTCCTGTTCCCCAAGCAGACCACGCAATTCCTGAATATCTTCCGCAGACGACACGAAGCTCAGACCTATAAAATCCACCTCCTGATTAACCGCCCAATCAACATTTTCAACATCTTCTGGAGTCATGGAAGACAAGGGTAAATGTAATCCTGGGAAATGGATTCCCTGTCGTGACCTCAGTACACCCTCCTGTTCAACACGACAGCTGGCGATTCCCTTGCTCACTGCTTCAACTACAAATGTAATTTCTCCATCTGCCAAAAGGACCTGCTGACCTTCCTTCAGATAATTCGTTAACGACGGATAATTAGTTGTCAGTTGTATACCGGAAGCGGAATCACTTGCATCCGAAATTTCAACAATCGAATCCTGTTTGGCAACAAACGAATCAACCGGAACCGTCCCGATTCTTATTTTCGGACCCGCCAAATCAACCATTATTGCAACCGGACGCATCAATTGGTCTGATGCCGTTCGAATTCGACGAACTACTTCTTCATGTTCCGAACGAACCCCATGAGCCATATTCAACCGAAAAACATCGACACCGGCCGTAGCCAGACTGGTAATCATTTCAGGCGAATCCGACGCGGGTCCTAAAGTTGCTATTATCTTGGTTTTGACCTGAGTCAGAAATTCTTCATGTTTCATTTCAACCCCATGTCGTTGCGGTAATCCTTTTATTTTCCCAGCTTCTACCTCGTGGCATTAGAACCTTCACCCCATAGCTGTAGCAAGCGCATACAACTTCAATTTCAGGGGCGTCTTATCCTGTGGTGACCGCGACTTAGGAAAACATCGCTTCTTTTGAAAACACATTGATTGAATATGTACCGTTCAGCCGAGAACCCACACTCCCAGTTCTCAGATTATATAACAAAACACAGGGTCCGTCGTTGAGATCAATACCACTGGAATCGCGTGTTTGACAACGATGGAATATCTCTCCATGGCGTCTGGAAAATTCGTCTTGGCACGTTTTTTGAGTTTTGGTAATGTACCGCCCTCATATTCAGGATAAAGCGTTTTGATCACCCATAGTGAAAAATCGTTAAGTCCCCTTTCCCAACTTTTCTGTGTTTGTAGTCAATGAATCAATTGGACCGTAGGCATCGGACCAGAAGTCTGGAAATGATCTTGAAACTGTCAGTACCGGTGGGGGTATGTTCCTCAAGACCAAACGCTTGCAACCGCCTAACAGGATGGAGGCAGACTTGAGTACTATCACCCCAGCACAATCAGCGCGTGTTCACATTCGATGGATGATCCGCCGTGATCTGCCGGAAGTACTTACCATTGAAGACAGCAACACCGACTTTCCCTGGAATGAATCTCTGTTTCTGCGCTGTTTGAGACAGAGGAACTGTATTGGGATGGTCGCCGAAAAAGACGGCTGTATTCTGGGCTTCATGATCTATGAACTTCACAAATACAAATTGCAGATTCTGAACCTGGCCGTACATCCGGACTTCCAGCGACAAGCCATTGCAAGCCAGATGATTTGTAAGTTGAAAAGTAAACTCTCAGAAAAAAAACGCACCTGCATTGTCGTAGAACTGCGTGAAACGCAATTGTCCAGCCATATGTTTTTCCAAAGTCAGTCCTTTACTGCAACGGATGTCCTAAGAAATCATTTCACCGATTCCGATGAGGACGCTTATCTCATGCAGTTCAGCTGTGCGGTACCGGCAGAAACCGAAAATGTAACCAGCGCACTGGAATCATAAACTCACGGGTATCCCTTTTAGCAGGAATCTAATTCCTGATTGTCACCGTGGTATTTGGAAGCCTATATTCCGATCTTCACAATACCTGCCAAATGTATTTACCCAAGATCGGTTTGCTTTCTGCCACCATGGCCTAAGACGCAAGCCCATATTCCGCAACAGAAACGGTTTTGTTCCAAGAGGTGAGGGATCACCGCACCTGATCTGCCTGTATCACAATCAGGCACAATCTCATTTAGATTCGAGAGCTGATATCGCTGCCTGGAAAATATCCTGAGTCGTGAGGTGATATTTTTCCAGCAACCCTTCAGCAGGTCCTGATTCTGCGAATTGGTCCCCCAGATTTACATAGCGAAAAGGCACCGAATTTGATGAAAGTTGGCTGGCAGCATAAGCAACTACCGCACCCAGCCCTCCGTGTTGGAGATGTTCTTCAGCTACAACAATGGCTCCCGTTTCACCTACGGCTTCAGCAACTGCCTCCTGATCAATAGGTTTAACGGTGTGCATATCGAGTACCCGGCACTCCACCCCCCGCTGAGCCAGCAGCTCTGCGGCCTCCATCGCCATTGCAACCATAAGACCGTTGGCTATCAGCGTGACATCTTTCCCATCACGTAACTGTATCGCTTTTCCCAGACAAAACTCACTGCACCCGTCGTTGTAGACCACAGGAACGGAGGGTCGGCCCACACGCAAATAACAAGGCCCGATATGGTCCATAACGCTACGGGTCGCAACTCGTGCAGACGGTTCGTCGGCTGGGACAATAACGGTCATCCCCGGTAACGCACACGCCAATGCCACATCTTCAATTCCCATCTGCGAAGGGCCATCTTCACCAATAGAAATTCCGGCATGGCTACCTACTAACTTGACATTCGAATGCGTGAACGCCACTGACATACGAATTTGATCATACGAATTACACATCAGAAACGCCGCAAAGCTTGCCACAACAGGAATTTTACCATTCGCAGCAAACCCTCCTGCCATACTGACAAGATTGCTTTCTGCAATTCCGACATTAAAGAAACGATCTGGAAAAGACTTCGCAAAATATTCTGTACGCGTTGAGTTTCCTACATCACCATCGATAACGACAACTTCGGCACGTTCATGACCTATTTTCTCGAGCTCATGACCAAACGCATCACGGGTCGCCTTACCCATTTCCAAACCGATACTTTCACCAATCAGCATTAGCATTTCCAATCAACTGAAAATGAAACTTTACTATAGAAATTCTCACTGAGTGTTACACATCTCAACAGCACTCCAATCCCGATCCTACGAAACCTTGCCTAAGTGCTGCAAAGCCTTTTCAGCAACCTCAGCAGACAAGGCCTGTCCATGGAAATTTTCATCGTTCAGTTCCTTTAAAAGAGGAACAATCCCATGGCCTTTTTCCGTTGTCGCGATAATCGCCTGAGGTTGAGAAGGGTAATTCCCAGCATTCGATAATGCCTCCAGAACCGCCTCCAAGCTGTGACCATCAATCGTGGAAGCATGCCATCCAAAGGCTTTAAATTTATCTTCAATGGGAGAAAGATCGAGCACTTCTTCCGTTCTGCCGGTTTGTTGGAATCCATTGTGATCAACAATGGCCGTCAGGTTTCCAACACGATATTTTGCGGCCGCAGCGGCTGCCTCCCAAACTTGCCCTTCACCGATTTCTCCATCACCCAGTAAAACGTATACACGCGCATCTATTTCATCCAAACTTACGCTGAGTGCGTGCCCTAAACCGATCGAAAGACCCTGTCCTAAAGATCCCGTAGAAGCCTCTACACCGGGTAACCGAAGCATATTAGGGTGGCCTTCAAGTACACTGCCCAACTTTCGCAGCTCGGTAAGGGATTCAACGGGAAAATAACCTGCTTCTGCCAAAGCAGCATACAATAGAGGAGCAGCATGGCCTTTACTGAGTATGAATCGGTCTCGACCAGCCCATTCAGGTTCTCCTGCACGAAACCGCAAGAAACCCCCGAAATACAATGCCGAAACCAGTTCTACAGATGATAGAGAACTGGTTGGATGCCCAGATCCTGCAGCGGTTGTCATAGTGATAATGTGTTGTCGTAACCGGCGTGCCATCTGTTCTAGATGCTCCACGCCCTCTGTTGTTTCAGATACCAAACCTTTCTCCCTAAAACAAAATCCAAAATACCTGATCAAGGTGATCGTAACGGGCTACACTCAAACAGGCAACGGGCTGCCGACACAATTATTGAAATTTTTCCATGGATTCGTGACAGCGTCCATTTGATCAACTGGAAGGTAACGATTTGAGCTTACTGAATGAGGTATGACATTGACCTGCCCTTCAGGCCTACTTAATATGATCCAAGATCGGTATCATCCGGCCAACAGAGTGCCATCGATGAACAAAAAAACGCGCCGAAGTGACAAATGAAGGTCCCTTGCTCTGATATGAAGACCCAACATGAGTAAAAAACCGCAAGGCCAATCAGAAACGAACCTGTTGCTAAACAATCTGCTAGAATTCCGCGAATGGCTGATGGAATTCGCCGATAGAAGAATCCTCGTCATCATCGGGATCATTGCTCTGGTTGCGGTAGGGTGGGCCGTCTACACCGATAACCAGCTGAATTCGGCACAACAACGCTCTACCCAACTGCACAGCGCCCTGGCACCTCGATCTTTTGTAGATACACCAGAAGAGGAAATGCAGATGCGATCGGCTGATTTGGAGGAGATCGCGGACAACGATAGTGATGGAGAAATTGGGAAAAGAGCTCAGTTACTCCTGGCTGACACACAGCGCAATCATGGCAGTCGAATCCTCACCTCTGATCGGGATGGCGCCGAAACCTATCTGCGGATGGCAGAAAGAGCCTATGAAACACTGACAGATGATCAATCTACCGTCTCAGACAATGCCTTATTCGGCCGTGCAAAGGCACTGGAAGCATTGGGGGATCTCCAGGAAGCCAGACTGCAGTATCAAGCTCTACTCGATAAATACCCTGCGCGAACCTATCAATTGAATGAGAGCGGTGGCGCTGAGCGACTTGACCTATTCCTGTTTCGTAAAATCACCACTGAAGATCCCCCGGTTCATTCAGTCGAAGATGTCCTGCCAGCGATTCAAGCCGGGCTGGTCCAGAGAGAAGATACCTCGGATTCAACCGAAGCACTTTCTCGATATGACTTCGTACAACCGAATGAGACACTTCGAGTTCAAATTGAAGGCCCCTTTACCCTTGCCGCAAAGCAGCGTTTGAATGCTTTGAACAAACAGGAGACTGGTGCTTTCTACGATTGGTTTCAAACCGTGGAGCTTCCGGCCAACAGTAGCCCCAACTCCCCAGGCGGTCTGCCTGCAGGACTATCTATCCCTGACAGTAATACCCTCCCTGTTCCATCGGAAATCCCAGATCCAATTTCACCAGAATCGGGCCAGGAAGTCTCTTCCGAGCAAGAAACCGATTCCAGTAACAGTGAACCGGAGGTCACTCCTTCTACGGAGAGCAAACCGGAAGATTCTCTACCGGTTCCCGAAAATTCCATTCCGGAACCTAAAACCGAATAGTCGGGTGGCTGAATCAATCAAGTACGAAAATCGTTTCCGGATCGTCCTCGTGACGAATCTCATCGACGGGTAAACTTCGGTTCGGCCCCTGGAAGAGTTGATTCGGAAGATTGTAGACAAGCCCGGAATCAGATCCGACGTTCTGGTATGCGTGCACCACTCCCGGGGGAATAATAACCGACTGCGGGTCGTCCTCTCCCAACAGTACAGATATCCGATTCTGATACGTTTTGGAGCTCGTGCGATTATCCCACAAATACAATTTGAAAGTTGATGGACCCAAAAAGCAAAACAGATCCGCCTGATCTCGATGCTCATGCGGACCTCTTGCAATACCTGCATGTGTCATGGACATGTAACCCATAACAGGATGAAACTCCCTGGCAACTTCATCTTCACGATACAACTCAATCAACCAGCCGCGTTGGTCCTTGTACGGAGTTAATTTGTCAAACACAACACCTTCAATATCACCATCCTGAAACATCGTATCACTCCCTCTGCATACAGACCATTTCGACTGGAAGACCCACTATGCCTTTATCTTTAAGAGGCTAATTGCTGCAGGCATATCTGAGACCAGTTCTCGAATTCTTCGCTGATTTGATTCAGTTCATCCAGGGACTGAAAACCGGCCTGCGTCAAGGACCGTTCCCGCGGTTGAACATCGGGATTCTCCAGATCGAAAACATGAATAATACCAAGATGGACCTGGCCAACTGGTGTCTGATCATCATTGATAAGTCCAATACATTGTTCTTCGTACTCACTTTCAAATGTCACTTCTTCCGCTAGTTCACGGTACAATGCTTCCTCGTATGAACTACCAAATAAATTTCGGTCATCGACAGATATATGTCCACCCACCCCTATGGAACGTAATTGATGGAGTCGGGACTCCCCCTGCGACCGACCTCGCTTATAGTGGAATAACTGGTCCTGATGTCGAAAGATACAGTAGGGAATCAACTGTTTATAGTTCGGATCTTCTTCCATTTCGCTGCGAGGACGATAACTGGTAACAGCAGGGTCGAGGAGCCGATCTCGGTAAACCTTCACGTCAGAAGTAAACCCTTGAAAATAACCAATTTCATGCAGAACAGCGGTGGGCACGACCAATACTTGTTCGGTTTCTACCGATGACATCATAATCACTAACCTCAATGACCCTTCGGACATTCCATGGCACAATCGCCACGATCCGCCATGTTCTAGCGAATCAACATCGCATCTCCATAGCTAAAGAATCGGTAGCGTTTCTCTATTGCCGCCTGATATGCTTGCCTGACAAACTCGTTGCCCGCAAACGCACTTACCAACACCAGCAAAGTGGTTTTCGGAAGATGAAAATTGGTAAGCAGACAATCCACCGCGCGAAAGTTGTAGGGTGGACGGATATAAAGATCCGTTTCACCACTCCATCCTGTCAACCTCCCTGCACGGGCTACGCTCTCCAACAACCTCAAAGTCGTAGTCCCTACTGCCACCACTTTACCGCCTCGTTCGCGACACTCAAGGATTTGTTGTGCAGATTTATCCGGAAGGCTACCCCATTCGTGATGTAACTGATGGTCTTGAATGTCAGAGGTGGTAATGGGTTTGAAAGTTCCTCGGCCCACATGGAGTGTGACATAGGCAATTTCAACCCCTTTACGCCTGAGTTGTTCCAGCATCTTTTCAGTAAAATGAAGTCCCGCTGTAGGAGCAGCAACGGCGCCTGGCTGGCATCCATAGACAGTCTGATAACGCGATCGATCCTCCGCGGATTCCGTTTCACGTTTCACATAGGGTGGTAAAGGAACTCTCCCGTAGCCATTGAGTATCTTCTCCGTCGATTGCTTCGCCTGTAATGTCGCCAGCCAGCTACCATCGGATTCGCGACTCATGAGTTCCAGATCCAAATCTCCAACAGCATCTGTGACTTCCTCCAGCGGATGTAAGGCAATCCTTTCGCCGATCCTCAATTTACCACGTGTTTGGCATATTATTCGCCAATGCCCGTCGGACGTTTCTCCCAAGAAAAGACCTTCCCATTTACCGCCCGTCTTAACACGGTGACCGATAAGCCGTGCGGACAATACACGAGTGTCATTTAACACAAGACAGTCTCCGGAGTGCAACCACTGCGGTAATTCGAAGAACTGATAATGCGCTATGTCCAAACGTTGTCGATCAATCACCATCAGACGTGACTGGTCACGCTGCTCCAAGGGATGTTGTGCGATCAGATCTTCTGGTAATTCATAGTGATAATCGTTGGTGGACTTCATGCCATTTCTGCCGTAGCGCTGGCCGCTTTACAGCGGTTGCACTGTTAAGTTTTACCCTCTTAGTCGAATTTGACAGAATTTCTGATTTGCCTCTTGCCTGTCACACAAACTGCGAAACCATAGACTTCCCGTTTTTATCGAGGGTGTCCGGATTGGGCAACAGCAACGCACTGAAACCGGAAAGCAGCAGGAACCCCGCAAAGGAACCAATTGTATATTCCGGCGTCTGAAAAAACAGACGCACCAGAATAGCAACCAGTGCTCCACTGACTCCCCAGCACAGTCCCATGGTAATGGATGAAGCCAGCCCCTTACCGCGCGGCAGCAACTGGTGGGAATAAGCCACCATCGCTGGTGTAGTGCCCGTTAGCAACAAACCGGTCGGTACAAGAAAAAATACCATTACACCATAAGGAATGCCAGGTGCTGCGATGACAAGAACCAGGGGGATTCCCAACAAAGGACAAACCACCATCACCTTTTTTTCCCATCCCCGCTTCAAGAATGCAGCCGATGCAAGCATTCCTATTCCACCCGAGATCAAGAACACACTTTGGGTAGTTCCAATCCAGTCTTCTTCATATCCACGCGCATCAAGGACATATGCCAAAGCACGACTCATGCCTACACTCGGAACCACACGCATGGCACATACCACCAGAAGCAGAGCGGTGTAACCGACTCTACCTTGAAAAATATATTTCAAATCAACCGATCTGTTTTCCCTTCTTCCTTTTCCTGGATTATCCAAATCACTGGATTCCCTCATGAAAGATCGTGTAGTCCATCGGAAATAGCTCGTCAAAAAAACCACAATCATCAATGCGGGCAGACACATGTACCACAGCCCACGTAATCCGAAAGCATGAACTAAATGCCCACTGAAAAAAGGCCCCAGTCCCAGCCCTAGCGTTCCTCCACACATGAAAAGGGACAACGATCGGGTCCGATTTTCGGGAACAAGACCTGACGCAGTTACAGCGGCTTCGGGATGAAAAGCACCAATACCCAAACCCCCGAAAATCATCAGAGTAAACAGCCAGTACGAATCCGGAGCGAAACCAATACCGCCTACGGCGGCAACTGTCAGTAAAGGAGCAATAATCAAAACCAGTGATGTATTGAAACGATCTCTAAGATAGCCAAACAAAACCTGAGAAGTGGAGCTCATGATAGCCCACAGAATCATCAGTGATGCGATGCCATTTTTCCCCAGCTGGAACGATTCCCCGACAAGTGGCCACAAGGGTTCAATAACAATGGCAAACATGTCGACCATTGAGTGAACCAATGCCAGGCAGATTAAGGGAAAATACCGACTCAAAACTCCCCCTAAAAACCAACTCCTCCGACTGCTTCCGAGAACTCGCCGCAGATCCGGTTACAGATGCTATACAAATCTCACATCATCACCCGATACAGTTGTATCGTCAATTGTTTTCCCTGCATCTGCTCTTACTTGTCAAGCCATGGCGCGCTTGTTAAGGTGCCGGTAGCGTCAACCTAAAAACTGTAAGGACAAACCATCATGCCAGTGATTGACACACACGCACACATCTATAGCGAAGACGCCCAAACCTACCCTTTGCGTGAAAATCCACTTCTGCCTCCCCAGGGCACCGGAACCCTGACGCATATGAAACAGACCATGCGCGACAATCATGTAAATCGTATTGTGATGGTACACACAAGTACGGCCTATCATTGGGACAATCGCCTGGTGGCAGACATGGTAGCTGTGAGTCGTGATTTTGCATCGGGTGTATGTACACTAGATCCGTCGAACCCCGACAGTCCCATGTTGCTGGAACACTATGCATCACTGGGGATCAAAGGCCTGAGACTTTACGTGGTTGACAACACGTATGAAAGCGCCGGCCATTACCGGCTCTGGGAAAAATGTGAAGAACTGGGCTTAGTTGTCTGCTCCTTGATGAATCCACCTTTTCTTCCCGCTCTTGCAAGATTACTCAAAAAATTCTCAAATGTGCCGACCGTTCTCGACCATTGCGCTAATTTAACGGCTGCGGATCTTCCCGGATCCGACAATCTAAAAGCCGTGTTGGAAATGGCGCAATATTCCAATCTTCACGCAAAAGTATCCTTTCTGGTAACGGGTTCCCAGGAAAACTATCCATGCCAGGACACCCATCAACTTGGCTATCAAATCATTGAAACCTTTGGTTCCCGGCGATGTTTATGGGGCAGCGACTTTCCTTGTGAACTCTGGTTAAGACCGGATGTCACCAAAAACACTTTACCCAAGGCAACCTATGCACAACATCTCCGAATCTTCACACATGACCTCCAGTTAAGCAGATCCGCGAGGCAAAACATCTTAAACAACACGGCTCAGAAACTTTTTTTCTCTTAACAGCCACGCCCCAGATAAACGCTACAGCAAAAGTGGGCTTGTACTGAAACACGCGATAACGTATTAATGCTGTCGCTGTGCACCAGATTCCTTTTGCACAGTACCCTTCTCCCTCCTATCCGTTCGGATCTTACCTTTTATACAAAGCCTTTTTCGAAAATTTTCCGGCCATTATGACGAGTAGACAGAGTCTCTCGTGAACGGAAAATCTCGATCATGGCCCACGCCTATACTGTTGTTCTACAAAATCGGATCGATTGGTGCAGAATCCACACGTCTCAAACAAGAATCTACGCAGCCATCGCGACCTATTGTTCCCATTTTAAACATTTAACGAACGATTCCAAATAATCGGAATAATCGTCATATTCATTAAAGTTGTTACAAATGATTGACGATATGACGAATGGCATGTATTGGCTAAGCAACCGGTCAGGGAGGCACGAAACATTATGATTAACCACCTTTCAAAAGTCGGTCGCTTTCTATTGGTGATGGGGCTAACCGTAATACTGGCGGGATGTCAGTCAACCAAAATGAACCAAGCTACTGCTGAAAACGAAAACCCCATCGATATTCAGGATCAAGACACTTCTGATACAAGCTCCACGGAAACGGATTCGGCTTTCAATAACACCGTGATCACGGATCCTGACACACCATCGGTTGCAAAGGAACTTGCCAGTGCAAATTCTTCTGAATCGGGTGACAAAACCGATGCCAAACTGTTCGGTGACATCGATTCATCCGAATCAGGAAAGCTCACCGATCCACTTCATTTTTCTCCTGGAAAGGATTCACGCCCTTCAGCCAAACTAACCGTCATAACGGTAGAACCATCTGAACCGGAAACCGATACAGAAACCCCCAAAAACGGCACAGACCCACAGGTAGAAACTACAAACGATTCTGTCCCTCAGTCATCCGCCACTGCAGTCACTCCGACTGAAGAATTGTCCAATACACCAGAAGCAACCACACTGGAACAACCACCAGACCCCAGGTATGGCAGAAGCCCGCATTTCTCCTGGCTAAAGGGGCAGTTGCAGTATCGATATCACAATCGTAAATGGTCACTTCGATACGCTCCACACAGTGATATCGACCCATATGGGGGTTCCTTACTTCTGGATGGACTTAAATTGAACACCACTCAAGACGGTACATGGATACGTGTGGATGGTGCCTTACGTGAACAGGATGGAAAACCCGAGCCTGTTTTTGAAGTTGAATCGATTCAGCAAATTGATTCTTAAACTAGTGTTAATGACAAATCATTGATATTGAACAGAAAACAAACCGGGAATTACCGGTTCTAATCAAGAGGTGAACAAATGCATACTTACTGGCGATGGTGGGTCGCTCTTCCGCTTGTTTTCAGTAGTCTCTTTTTAGCTGACTGGGTTGTCGGTGAAATCACCGGGGAACAGACTGAATCGGAACTTTCCGTTACCCTGCAACCATTCGATGAGAGTCAGGAACCTGTACTACCAGACGACTCGACTTTCAGCGAGTCCACTGATGTAACCGACGAAACGGTTCCTCTGACAGCCACACCTTTCAGTAGCCAGACCTTACAGGCCGACCAAGAAAATCAAAACCCTGATGCAAATTCTAGCTCCTTTACCAGTGAATCCGTTGCTGAGCCGCAACGAGCATCCGGCCTTTTTCAGGATACTCCCGTTTCCGACCTCGCGTCCAGCAATCAGGCTGATGATGACGTGGAATCAAAGGTATTTAGTAACTCGGAAAGCACTCAACAACCTTCGGTCAAAATCCTTTCCAACGAAGGTCGAAATTTCAATCTTCAGCGCACCCCTTCTTCGAGTGCCTATACAACTTACCTGGGCAGTCACACACCCAGCTTATCAGTCGACTGGATTACTCCTGCAACGATCTTGATTGGCCAGGAAGGAAATTACGAACTCGTTATTCAAAATCCCGGTAAAGTTGCTGTTGAAGAGATCATTCTTGAACAGGTAATCCCTACTGGTTTCGAACTAGTTTCATCATCGCCTGAACCGGAACAATTAGGAACTAAGCCTGTCTGGCGTTTTCAGCGACTGGACTCGCAACGTGAAGCTCGCATCTCTTTACGACTCGTTCCACAACGTGCTGGAGATGCTCAAAGTCACGCTCGTGTTTCCTTTACTACCTACTCCACAACTCAGTTTCAGGTCGTGGAACCGAAAATCGAACTTGCTTTATCTTCACCAGAAAGTGTAATCGTTGGTAATCAGGTCATTTACACTGTAACCATCAGCAATCCTGGTACTGGCAGCGCAACCAACACGCTGTTACACGCAAGATTCCCGGAAGGTCTGACCTACGTTGCTGAAAAGGACACCTATGATCTGGGAACGCTGCACCCGGATGAATCGCGTCAGATCCAAATCCTTGCCGACACCAAACTTGCTGGTGATTTCATCAGTGAATTTACTGTCACTTCGGACAATGGTTTGGAAAAAACTATCAACCGTCAGATCCGTGCTCTTGGTGCAGAGCTGGACTTGAGCATGAGCGGTCCCAGTTTCCGCTATGTCACCCGTCCGGCAACGTACTCCATTCGTCTCACCAATCATGGTACGGCGGCTGCTCAAAATGTACGACTGCGTTGCAATATTCCAACAACATTTAATTTTTCAAAAGCAAATCACGGCGGTCGTTTTGATGCTGCAGCCAACACAATCATATGGCAGCTTGGCCAAGTAAACCCCGGCGATGAAATCCTGGTTCAGTGCACACTTCGCGCAATGGATCAAGGAGACTTCACGGTTCTCACACAAGTCAATGCAGAACGTGGGTTGCAAGCAACCACAGAACAGGTTCTGAACGTCAAAGGGATTGCTGCACTTGTAGTGGAGGTCGTTGATGTTGATGACCCCGTTGAAGTGGGAACAGAAACATTTTATGAAATCCTAGTGACCAATCAGGGCACTGATTTTGCCTACGATGTTGAAGTTTTCGCTGATATTCCAGAAGGAATTAAATTGATCGATCAAAAAGGACCGACCAATGGCCAATTAGAAGGAAACCAGTTACGCTTCAGTGGCATTCCTAAACTGGCCCCCAAGGCCGACGCCATATTCCGAGTAATGGTTCGAGGAGATAAGGCTGGCGATTTCCGGTTGAAAGTCCAGGCAACCTCACGAACTATTCTGGATCCTGTAGTGGAAATTGAACGTACCAAGGTCTATCAAGACTGAACGGCAACGTGAATTCCTGACTTGGAGAGGTCCCGTTTTTGCGTGACCTCTCACAGGAAACTCAGACCTTACACACGGCCCCCGGTGTGTTCTCGTACTGTCAGTACCTCCTCTGAGTTGCTGTGATGTGACTTTCCCTGGATCTCTCTGCGAGTATGTTATCACCTTCTAACACAAGGATGCTGTTACGGTGCCCGTCCCTTTACCTGTACTTCGGTGCCTGATACGCATGGGAATTGCCCAGCGCCTTCCCAGTATTCGTAGATTTCTTGGTGAAGGGGTACATTTTCTCCATTACTTGAGCGATGCTGTGCTGGCTGCGCCAAATTCAGAAATTGCTTCTCTGGACTCCTTACTCGTGAAGCAACACTCCTCGTGCATTGATCTATCAATTGGTACACCTAACCCGGCTGGGCTTCAAATGCACCTGGAACCTATCGTTTCAGGATTTGGTGATATTGAAAAACATCTCTTTTCAGGTTATCCCCCTGCCTCGGGAATTCCAGAACTACGCCAGACATTTTCCAATCAGCTGAAACATGATCAACAGTTGGACTACGATCCTGAAAAAGAACTACTGATTACCAACGGTGTCTGCCAAAGCATCACCACGGCCCTAGAAACTTTTATCAATCGTGGTGACAAGGTAGTCCTATTTGACCCGTCCTTCATGTTCTACCAATATGCCGTCCGGTGTCAGGGAGCGCGTGTAAACTGGGTTCCCACGTTCCGAATTGATGGTGAATTGTTCTTTGAAGATATCGCGCTGAAAAAAGCAATGCGCGGAGCAAGTATCATCATTATCAACCATCCATCAAACCCGACTGGAGGATACTTTTCCGATCACAGTCTCCAGAAAATTGTCTACTGGGCAAAACGATTTGACAGTCTCATTTTCAGTGATGAAGTTTATCATCGCTTTCTTTACAACGGTCGCAAGTTTCACAGTATCGCTGCGATTCCTGAAGCACGGACGCGCACCTTAATCGCTAACAGCCTGTCAAAAAGTTACAGTATGGCCGGTTTGAGAGTCGGATATCTTGCCAGTAACGAGAACCTGATTCGCCCCTTGAAATCTCAGCAATTCTTGCGTGTTCCTTTTGTTTCAAGTCTGTCACAGCACCTGGCCATTCAGTGCATTGAAAACGCGGACCCTAATCTTCTTATAGACCATAATGAGCTAAATCGGAACCGACTGCAAACCTATCAATGTCTTCAGGAAATGGGACTCCATGAAGATTTACCAGCCGGCGCATTTTACTTCTGGATCGACATCGGAAACTTTTGTTCTGACGCAATGACGTTCTGCCACAACCTGCTCGACGAAAACCAGCTTCTAGTAATGCCTGGAACCGATTTTGGTCCTAGTGGAAAAACACATGTACGCATATCTTATTCGACGGATAACCACACTCTCACGAGAGGCCTGGACCGATTATCTCAATTCCTGATCGCACGTGATCGACCTGCTGATTCGGAAATCTCGAGGCGCGACACACGACACCTTCCGGAGGCTCATCCGATACGACGCATGGTAGGAAGTCCCACAGGAAATTGAAGGCCGACTACTATCTGTCAAGAAAGCAACTTATATCCGTTCGTTGCAAAACACCGGTCAGGCGTGTATCACGGCATCGCATACTGTTACGATACTTTCTATGACTTCTCTTTATCGTATAAAAGCATGGTCTGCCTCTCCATCTGACAGTCTGAAAAGCAAATACAGATTCAAAACACATGAAAATGTGTCGATCACACGCGATAGATAAATCGTATTTCCCTCAGGTACTTTTTCGTGCTGTTGCGTGTTTTTCGGTATAAGTCTGTCCATTCCATACGGACAGCTATTCGTAGTCCCACTTCATGATCCAAGGATCCCCCATCGCTTTTTGATACTCTTTCAGAATGGACTTATACCTCTCTAATGACTGAGTGTACTTCGGGTCATTGGCAAGATTCTTGGATTCATACGGATCGTTTTTTATGTTGAAGAACTCAAATCGGTCGCGGAAAATGTATTGCTCCACTGTCTTTTTCCCATACATGGCATCCTTCCCTTTCCTCATCTGAGCCTGCCAACTCGAAGCCGTCCACAGATCGGAGGCAAACGGATACGGAAGTTGATGCGCGATATTCCAAATCAACTTGTAGTTACTGTCACGAACGACTCGCATTGGATAATACATCTGTATTTCGTGAAACGTATGCGATGCGAAGATGGTTTCCCAGTGAACCGCATCTCGATTACCCAAAGCATGCAACCAGCTTTTGCCGTGGTAACGATTGAATTCATGACGTCCATCCAAGTTGTCCTTTTCGCTAACCCCTCTTTTTTTATAGTAGTCGCGATAATTCACTCTGGCCGTTGGTGCATTCATTTCGTGATCCAACCCACCGGCGAAATCAAGAAGGGTAGGTGTAATGTCCGTATGACTAATCATCGCAGCAGTTCTCACACCACGATTTTGGTTATAAGGATTTCTTACGACAAACGGCACGTGAAGACCGCCTTCGTATACCGTCGTCTTTCCGCCAGAAAAAGCCATGCCATGATCTGACGTAAAGACGATCATGGTCTTGTCATAGAGACCTTCTTCTTTAAGGATCGATACCAGACGTGCCAGTCCTTGATCAATGCGAGATACACTTTGGTAGTACTGTGATAATTCTTCCCGTGTTTCCGGAGTATCCGTGAGAAAATGCGGGATCACCACCTCCGTCGAATCATAGAGCACCTCCTTCACCCCCGGCCAAGCTTCGTCATGCTGTTTATTTCCAAAAAGATCCGGTTTCAACTCCCTCTCTGAATCCTGATCTTTCCCGCCCCCGCGATGAGGATCACTCGTAGCAAAGTACAAAAAGAAAGGGCGACCATCCTCTCTATTGATAATAAAGTCACGACAGTTTTCGGCCATCAGCACCGCATTACGAACTGGCCCCTCCAGGTATGTTTCATAATGAAATACCTCTTCGGGTGCCACATGGTATTTTCCAATGTGTGCTGTACGATAACCTGCTCGAGCTAAGACTCGCGGCATAGCAAGTGATAGGGTTGCCGGAAAGGACGTAAATCCATGGTAATGGTGTTGATGACCAAATTGACCGTTGTAATGATTGTGCAGACCACTCATGACAACGCTTCGACTTGCACTACAGCTAGCTGTCGTTGCAAACGCATGAGTGAACAAGGTGCCATCAGCGGCTAATGCATCAATGGCCGGTGTCACAGCAACTTCGTCGCCATAGCAACCAAGGGTCGGGCTTTCATCGTCAGTGATAAAAAAAATGATATTCTTTTCAGCCGCCTGACTCAGCCCAGCAATCAACATAATAACGCAGGCACTAACGAATTTTTGGGCATTCACATCGGGTACCTCATTTGAAAAGTGTATCGTGCTGCCGGATAATCTAAGAACGGAGTATAATCGAGAGCAACCATCTTTCTCTAGGTACAGGCTGTCTATCCATGGCACAGATCCATCAGGGCGATGCCCTGCCCTTTATAAAAGTCCCGCGCATTCAAACACGCGTTGTCGCAGGAGAACAAACGGGGACTGAAGAGATGACCGTATGGGAGCAATGGATGGAACCGGATGGTTTTATCCCAATCCACTTTCACGACACCGAAGAAGTTCTATTCATTGTGGAGGGAACGATCCGTCTTGAATTAGCTGACCGCTTTCTGGAATGCGTTGCTCCAGCCAGCATTACCGTGTCCGCCTATGAATTGCATGGACTATCCCCGACTGGTCACACCCGAGTTCACCTGTTCGGTATTTTTCCAACCAGCACACCAAAAATCTTCGACCCGCAAGGCAATCCCCGGCCACTTCCCATGCAAGACACACAAGAATAGTAGTTCTCCAAGAAAAGGCTCTGGAGAACCGGACCCGCTCTGAATACACCTGCCACTCTTTTGTAGACTGGGTTGCCCTCTGGTTCAATTGGATAAATTCTCGTTGACCTTAATGAAACTGGAAACGCCTGGTCACCTGTCTGACAAATGCTCTTTGCCGTCCTTCACAACATGAGCACATCAGCCAGACCAGTCACTCCAACCTGTATCCGAACATAGCGAGGATCTTAAGCCTGTTTTCACAGTTCCCGGGCATGCCAGCTCAACATCGTTAATGGCGTCACGCACAACCCGGCTCTTCGTGCCTAATGAAACCCGTTTCGAGTTTCGTTATATCATCTTTACTGCGATGGCTTTAAGTTTTCCAGCTCTGACATCCAGGCACCTTGTAGGTACCCAACTTTTTCCGGGCAAACGCGTTCCTGAAACGAACAGCGTGTCCCGGTGCTATCGAATGTCGCTATGAAAGATTATCCATTTTGAAACTGCGTGCTCACGAGTCACCCTGAACGAGGAACCGTTATGGGCAGTGGACGGTGATTAAACTGCCATTTCCCCAAACGTTTTGGCCGTATCTGGCCAGCGTATTTGGCAGGAGTTCCCGGTTTGGAACCGCTGACAGCAGCAAAAGTAGTTATGGTCTTTTTTAACCAGGGATCGTTGGCTGTGTTAAAGCTTCCCACA
>CAXEIY010000051.1:0-35485 GCA_963996245.1 uncultured Planctomycetia bacterium
TGATATTCTTCTGCTGGATTTTGTCCAAAGCACTTTTGTCCGTTGGATCTTTAAGGGAGGCCTTTTGAAAGTCACGGTAACCGGTTACCTGCATCATGCTCATTGCTAATTGTTCCGCAGACAAGGGTTTCAGAGATGCGACGGCAAAAGTTTCCATTTCGGAGGGAAGGTTTTCGGAAGGAAGACTGGAACGTTGGTAAGTCTGGCTTAAAGCGATTTGACGGAGAAGGGATTTAATGTCGAAATTGGTAGTGGCAAATTGTTCTGCCAGTACATTCAGCAACTCCGGGTGCGAAGGAGGATTGTCCTCGTGGTGAAAATCCAGGGGATGGACAACCCCACGCCCCATCATGAGAGCCCAGATTCGATTTGCCATATTGCGTTTAAAAAGCGTATTTTGCTTGCTGGGAAGAAGTCTGGCGAGTTCTGCGCGGCGGCTGTATTTAGGGATCGGTCGGATACCATCTTCGGGTTTGACTTGATATTCCTCTCCTTTATCAAACGTGGGTTCCTTGATCTCTTCGAGGCCTGGTAAACGGGGTCCGGTTTTGTATTCTTTCTTATCCGGGTCGAATACAGAGACAAAAGAAACGTCGCCTTCGGCTTTTTCTGCAAAAAAGACCTTTTTGGCTTTGTCAGTAAAGAGATAACTGCGATTCAGAAATGCGAAAATACCATAGTAGTCTTCTTGGAAATAATCCAGGACGAGAGGGTGGTCGTGACATTGAGCACATTGAAGGTTGACACCCAGGAACAATCGACCGATGTCTCGCGTTAGGAGGTTGGTTTCTCCTCCTCGATCCAAATAAAATTTGGCAGCTGGACGAAGTGATTCATCGGCTCCATCCGCACCCAGCATTTCGCCAACCATATCGGAAAGAGGTTTGTTGTCGGCGAACGATTTTCGAAGATATTCCTTCCAAGGCTCGTCCGAAATTACTTTATCTCCGCGCCGTTCCATAAGGATTACGTCGAAAACACGTTGCATGTTGTTCGCGTATTCAGGACTGTCCAGGAGTTGATCGACGACGATTGTTCGCTTATCGGGGTCCGTACTGGCAATGAAAGCTTTGGTCACTTTCAGCGGAGGAACGGATCCGATCAAATCGAGATAAAGACGACGCAAGAATGCGGTATCCGAGGTGTCACCTGAAACAAAAGAAGAAAAATTCTCGTGTCTGGCAGCAATGAGTTTGTCAATTTGTTGATACAGTGGTTCCGCCGCGCTGCCCGTGAAAGGAATCAGAGTCATGGCGAGTAGCATGAAGACGGTAACAGCGGACTGTCTTGAAGTGGACATGAAAAACCATAAGGGCTTGCTACATGTGTTAAGGGGAGATCCCATATATTTATCTTTCTCAACGATCCATAACATGCACTTCGGCCAAGTATGTATCAGGCCGCCGGGCGAACCTGGTTCATATCTGGAAAATTCCTGATCCGATAATGCAAAGTATGGAATAATCGTTAATTATCGGTCAAAGTTATGTGGTTCGTCAAGGTACAAGGCAATAGGGTCCGAATGTTCAAAAGGATCTCGATTATGGAACGGGAGACCGATCTGTTAAAGGGAATCGGTACCTGAATGTGACCACCGTGGCCACCTTACACCTTGCAGGTAGTTGGATTTCATAAATGAAAGTGTTCGTTTCCAACGATACTCCCATATATCTTTAACAAGTCTTCGAATTCCGTGATCGTGAATTGACGAATCCGATGGGTCATTGGTAGATTTTACTTCGTTAAAATCGCTCGAACCGGATAGTGTGACAACTCGAGGCTGGAAAGGGCACAGAAGTGGTTTTCGGTACCTGGCAAGGGATTTACCATGGACTCAGAAACAGTGCGTTTGTTTGAGGAAGATGGTTATTTAACGGCTCTTCCGATTCATGGCCCCGAAGCAGTGAAGGGCATTCGAGATCAGTTCAATGCGCTTGAGAATGCTGAGGGTAAAGAAAACTGCAGCATTCGACTGATTAATAGACACATGGACATTCCGTTTATATGGCAATTAGCCACGGATCCTAAAATTCTGGATTATATGGAATTGTTGATGGGGCCTGACATTATGGTTCTGGCAACTCATATCTTTTGTAAGTATGAGAAAACAGAAAAATTTGTTGCTTGGCATCAGGATGTGACTTATTGGGGACTTGAGCCACCTTATGCGCTGACGGCATGGTATGCGATCGATGATAGTGTGGTGGAGAATGGCTGCATGCGTGTGATTCCGGGTTCCCATCAACACTCGATTGTTGACCATGGGACCTCCCATAATCCAAATAACTTGTTGAGTATTGGTCAGGAAATCAAGTCTCCATCCGAAGAAAGGAAGGCTGTGGATCTGGTACTAAAGGCAGGAGAGATCTCGATCCATCACGGTCATTCGGTTCATGGGAGTAATCCTAATCGATCTTCCAATCGACGTTGCGGCGTGACCATCCGATACACACGCCCTTCTGTCAAGCCAACTGGTGACAATTCAATCAAGCAGCCTTGGCCCGCAATACTGGTGCGTGGTGAGGACCGTGAGAACAATTTTGGAAAATGGGATTTGGAGTTCTTGCCCTGAGTTTTACAAAAAGACACTTCTTCTGGCCGGCTGTTATCTGACGGTTAAACACTTTGAAAGATTGTTCACATAGCTGTTGTTATCATGAGAAGCATTGTAATAGGATCCGGCGCTGTCAGGTGCAGATCGAAGGAATGACACACTCCAATGAGGGGAGAGCGTAGTTGTGCAAGCGGTAATATGTCTATGGCGGCGGGCCTATTAGTTTTGTGCGAAACAAAAGAGGGGATATCCGTATCCACGTTACTCAGCGCATGATCTGTATGCTTCACACACTCTCGAGGAACCAATCCGGATTCCTGGGAAAGAGTGATATGTCAAGGAGGCGTAATTGTTGACTCAAGGGATCAGTGATTTCCTGGTGCGTCACAGGTTGTTGCTGTTTTCCACAGCTTTGTTTCTTGGTGTGCTGGCCGTTTGGCCAGCTCGTCAGCTACAGTTTGATCAGTCAATAGAAAGCCTCTTTTCCAGAAATGAGCCGTTGTTGGAGGATTATCTTCAAAGCAGGCTTTGGTTTGGAGAGTTTCAGCAGGTTTTTGTCGCCTATTCGGATCCGGAACTTTTTAGTTATTCAGGATTGAAACGCCTTCAGCAATTATCAGAACGGTGTTCAGAAATTCCCGGTGTGGATCGTGTGGACACTCTGCTTGATGTATTGGAGATGTCGGGACTGCCTGTTCTGTCGACCGTACAGAAAATAGATGCTTCTGTTCCGTTCATGGAATCCTTATCGTCCCAGCAAAGAGAACTGTTACAGGGAATTTTTCTGAGTGAAGATGGAAAAACGACGGCGGTCCTATTGTACTTGAATCCGGAAGATTCAAGTGAAGTTCCGCGCGACTTAACCATATCGAATATACGGCAAGTTGCGTCAGATCATGTTTTTCCAACGGTGGTAGCTGGGATGCCGGTCATGCTGCATGATGTGTTTCGCTATCTCGACGAGGATGGATGGTGGTTGGGAATAGCATCGAGTCTGTTGTTGTCACTTGTCATTCTCATGCTTTTTCAAAGTCTGAGGTGGGTGGCCATTCCATTGTTACTTGTTCATATTGCCGTTATATGGACCAAGGCAATACTTGTCTTAACACATGTTGAACTGACAATGGTCAGTACGATGCTGACATCATTGGTCAGTGTAATCGGGATTGCAACAGCGGTGCATCTTACCGTGCGTTATCAGGAACTACGAAGTGTATTCTCGCCCCGGGAAGCGATGCGTCAAACTCTGGTTCTGACTGGACCCGCTTGTTTTTGGACGTGTTTGACAACTGCGGCAGGATTTATGGCTTTGACTCAGAGTCAGATTAGTCCGGTCCAAAGTTTTGGGATGATGCTGGGAATCGGGTCATTTTTGGTGCTTCTGTCGACTGCCTTCGTGGTTCCTGGTGGTGTACTTTTGGGGGTATCGCCCTCCGTTCAAGAAGGAACACCCAATTGGAAGAAATGGATCGGTGAGTCCCGAAAATTAGCAGGTGACAAACAGATTACCAAAGGATTGACATGGTTGGTTACCGCAATCGAAAGTTACCCTCGATTGGTTGGATCAGCGGTCTTACTCGTTTTCTTGATTACGTCGTTTGGATATTTTCGCCTTGAGACAGAGACAGATTTCACGAAGAATTTTCGGCCTTCCAGCCAGATTGTTCAAGCCTACACTTTTTTTGAAAGGGAAATGGGAGGAGCCGGTAACTGGGAAGTCAATTTGCCGATCCCGGATGATGTCGACAAACAGTTTTTTGAAAAACTGGATCGCCTAACCCGTCGATTACGTGAAATACCAGGGATTACCAAAGCCAATAGTCTGGTCGACATCATGGATGCCAGCCCCGTCCCAGTTGGGAGGATTTTAGGCAGACAAATGGCTTTAGATCTTTTGGCAAGACTTCGACCTGATCTGATAAGCCACCTGTGGAATAACGAGCAGAAACGTACTCGTATATTACTACGATCTCGAGAAAGACAAACTACGGAACAACGTAAAAGGATCTATGACAAAGTATTGCAGACGGTGCGTTTGGAATATCCAAAAGGTAATGGCCAAGAAGGTCTTCCAATTGTTACTGGCACATTTGTTCTGTTTACTTTTTTGATAGAAAGTTTACTGCGAGATCAGATTCTGACTTTTCTGGCTGCGAGTGTGTTCATTCTGATGATGTTGACGGCGGCTTTCCGAAGTTTGAAGTTGGCGATAACCGCGATTATTCCCAATCTCTGTCCCATCATAATGGTACTTGGTGTTATGGGTTGGTCTGCCGATTGGCTGGATTTACGCGTTAATATGGCTACGGCGATGATTGCGAGTGTTTCGATGGGGTTAGCCGTAGATTTCAGTATTCATTATTTAAGCCGGTATCGACAAGAACGTATGACGGGATCAGAGTTCTATGATGCCTTGAAAATAACGCATCAAACGGTGGGTCGTTCCCTTGTCCTGGCGACGGTTGCTCTTGTGGCCGGTTTTTCGGTGCTGTGTTTGTCCAACTTTATTCCAACGATTCATTTTGGACTTCTGGTCAGTGTCGCTATGGTTGGCGGTCTGGTAGGTAATCTGGTAATCCTGCCTTTATTGCTCGCTCTGGTTCCAGGTGAGCGTTGATCATCGAACGAACAAATCGAGCTGCAATCATCGAGTGTGAATCATTTTCCCAAGCCGTGTCTGGTCTGGAAGGGCAATGGTCATTTGCAATAGCAGTGGCCGGGATAGTGATCGATGGTACGGGAAAAATGCTTTTGAAAAACATCGTCCTAAAAGGGGGGGCCTACTTGTGACAAACGGATCTCAAAGAATGAAATACATCGAGGCACTGGACTCGAAGATTCAGCACAGGAAGAAAGGTATTCCTGATTCGTTTAGGGTCTTTCGGCTGTTTAATGGAGTTTTGCTACCCAGTTACAACCGAGTTAGTTCATAGGTTGTTCGTTCCTGCTCGCGAAGTATCCCATTTATAGAATAGTCATGTGACCATTTCACAAGAAAAGGTAGATCGAGGAAGCGATCCGGAAATCACAATGCTGGAATTAAATAGAGGCAGGATTATTCTTCCACTTCTACAGCAGGCCACACCTTTTGCAGTGCTTCAGAGGTTGTGCGGATTAACATTTCCTTGTTCCGTGAACGGAGTTGGTCTCTCGAAACGATGGGTGTAACGGGTCCAGAATATCCAATCTCTTCCAATGTCGTCAAAATGCTGGCAGCATCAATAGTCCCCGATGTCCCCGGTAACTGGCGTGTTTCAGTTAGCTCTTCTGGCGTGGAGGATTCAGGTACATCGCATATTTGCACGGCAATGAGCTGTTCCGGTTTTATTTTTGCTATTTCTTCAAGTGTGCCGCTGCAGGCGTACCACTGGTACGTGTCCAGCAAAATACCAATGTTATCCATTGAAATGGATTCCACCAGCTGCACCGTGGCTTCGAGTGAATGAATGAACTCATGTGTTTTTCCGGCACGGGCAGGCCCATATCCAATGAAACCGACGCCGAGCTGACAGCTGTGCTCTTTTAAGATTCCTGCAATCTCCGCTAACCGTTTTCTATGCCATTCGAAGTTATCCTGAAGCGGATGATCATCCGACCCCGGAGACAGAGTCGTGACAACACGTGAGCAATTCAGTTGCTGAGAAAGCTCGGCAAGTTGTGGTAACCGCTGAATTTCTCTCTGATAGCTTTCTTCATCAGCATCGAGATTGAACGGTAGTGTCCATGAACCGATCTCTATTTTGGCGGAGGAGAAAATAGATTGGCCATAACCGATTCCCCGGTCACCAACAATAGCTGAGACTTCGAGAATGTTGACATCCAAACCACGGAATTGCCCCAGAAGGGCCAATTCCACTTGCTCGCTTAGTGTGCCTCGCGTTCCAAGTGCAAAGGCTTTTAAACACGGAAACATAGACGTACTTCCTCTCTTTTATTCGGATTTTCGAATCAAGGCACTACATGGGTTTGGTTTGCAATCGTAGTTAATGCAGCTAAAAAGACCTGCGAAGGTCAAATTGTAATTCAAGGACTAGCATCTTACTGGTTTTCCCAACGAGACTAGATAACTTAATTCAATTCATAATGTCCAGCCAATTCACTCTATGATTGCCCGGATTATTTCGATTCCCAGCAAAGGCTGTTGAAGGGTATCTGTCTAGATTCCCTGAAAACGCACTCAGCTCTGTTTGAAACCGAAGACACTTTAACCGTTAGGCTATGCAATTGTATACGGAAATGCCGAACCTATTTGAGATGTAGTAAAAACAGAGTAGTCCTGACTGTCATATATAATGAACATGAAAACAACTGAACTACGATAAATACAGGGAGGAATTCAGAAGTGTCTGAGAAACAGTGTAAAACCACACAGGAATTGCGGCAATTAATGGATAGCGTCCCTCGTGTCCCGTTAGCTCACCTACCTACGCCACTGGAAGAGTTGAAAAGATTTTCAGAGTCTTTATCAGGCCCACAAATATTGATTAAGCGGGATGATTGTACCGGGCTTGCATTCGGAGGAAATAAAACGCGCCATAATGAGTTTGTTTTTGGATTTGCCCGGCAAAAGGGCGCAAACACGGTTGTGTGGGGTGCTGGAGTTCAATCGAATAATTGTCGTCAGACGGCTGCCACCTGTGCCAAACTGGGTATGAAATGTCATCTGGTATTGTCTCGTGGTTCGGAAGGCGAAGAAATACAAGGGAATCTTCTGATTGACCATATTATGGGAGCGGATGTAGAAATTGTGGACGCTAAGATTGGCCCTGAATTAGACGAGGTTATCTACCGTAAGGCCGAGGCTCTAAGGGACCAGGGAAAGCGGGTTTTCTGCTGGGATCGAAAGCTGGTAAAGGCAGCAGCAGCTGCAAGTTATGTAATGTGTATGACTGAGATTGTAGAACAATGTCAGGAACGAGGTATCCATCCAGCGGCCATTTATGTCTGCTCTGGAGGGTCAACAGGTGCGGGTTTGGCACTTGGTAAGGCAGTGTTGGGGGTAGATGCTCCATTGCGTAATATTACCCCGATTCGCTGGCCCTGGAATGTGCAAGAAGACTTGGCGCGTATTGCAAATGAAGCAGCGGAGTTGTTACATGTTCCGACCCGCATGAGCGCGGAAGAAATCGATATTTCCGAACAATATGTGGGGGAAGATTACGGGATTCCGACGGTGGAAGGTATGGAAGCCATTGCAGCGTTAGCCCGAACAGAGGGCATCTTACTGGATCCAAGTTATAGCGGAAAAGCAATGGCAGCGGTCATAGACCACGTAAGAAGGGGTTGGTACACTCGTGATCAGTCAATTGTATTTGTTCATACTGGCGGGACGCCTGCTTTGTTTTCATATCGAGACCAATTGCTGGACATGCTTCCAATGACCATGTGATGGCGTCAACCGGTTGAAATTTTTTTTCTCCCCTCCTTTAGTGGAGTGACTCAGGATTACAAAGGTGACGGAGTGGCTATTCTTAGGATGTTGACGGGAGACGACCCCAGTCAGCAGATCGATTTGCTGGGTAAAGTGATGGTTATTGGTCGGCATCCTGATTGTGATGTCGTTCTGGAGTATGGTGCGGTTTCCAGGCAACATGCACATGTCGTGCAGGATAGTACGGGAATTTGGCTCGAAGACCTGGGTAGTCGTAATGGGACCTTCGTTAACGACCATAAAATCGAGGGCCGTTATGCATTGCAGGATAAGGATCGTCTACAGATTGGCGATTGCCACTTCGTGTTTCGTGAAAGTAGTGAGCTAACCGATGACACACCGGCCGATCGTGAGCCGGTAGAGGTGTCTCGTGGGTCAACGATCCTTTCGACCATGGATGTGCTGGATCCGTCAAGTATGCGCATAGAGGTCAAACCGGAAGCAAAATTACGAGCCATTCTGGAGATAAGCAACAATCTTGGTCAGACGCTTGAACTGGATAAGGTGTTGCCGAAAATTCTCGAGAGTCTATTTAAGATTTTTCCTCAAGCGGACAATGGTTACGTTGTTTTGAAGGATCCAGTAAGCGGACAGTTGGTCACGAAGGCAGATCGTAAACGTTCAGCTCGTTACGCGGAGCGCTCGGCGCCCAGTCGTACAATTATTCAACAAGCGATGTCAACCAGGCAGGCAATTCTCAGTTCTGATGCGGCTACGGATTCTCGTTTTGAGAGCAGCCAGAGTATTGTCGATTTTCAGATACGCTCAATGATATGTGCACCTTTAGTCAGTCAGGAATCTGGTTCATTAGGGGTAATTCAGCTGGAAACATGCGACATTCGTCGTCAGTTTCAGCAGGAAGATCTGGATACCTTAATCAGTGTTGCCTCAACAGCTGCGGTGGCTGTAGAAAACGCAAAACTTCATGAAACTGCCGTTGAACAGGAGCGATTGAAACAGGAACTGGTTTTTGCAGAAGAGGTGCAGAAAGGTTTTCTTCCGACGGAGCCTCCGTCCATAGAGCGCTATCAGTTTTTTCACTACTATGAGGCGGCCAAGGAAGTTGGGGGAGATTACTATGACTATATCCACCTTCCAGATCAGAAGTTAGCTATTACGCTAGGCGATGTTGCCGGCAAGGGGGTTCCTGCCGCTCTTCTGATGGCACGGCTTTCGGCGTTGGTAGGATATTCGCTTCTTTCAGAACCATCTCCAGCTGGCGCCCTTAGTTATCTCGATCAAGAATTGGACCGTACCGTTCATCAACATCATTTTGTTACGTGTGTCCTCACTATTTTGGAGTGTGACTCTGATACCTTACTAATTTCCAATGCCGGTCATCCTGCTCCTTTATTGAGAAAAAGTCAGACTAACGAAGTGTTTCCTGTGGCAGACAAGGAATCAGGGTTGCCGTTAGGTGTAATGCCTTCATTGCCTCATCAACAGGCGAGTGTGTCCATTGATCCGGGTGATCTGATCACTATTTTCAGTGATGGTGTAACAGAGGCAAGTGATATGTCAGATGAATTGTATGACACCTCACGTCTCATTGCCCAGATAGAATCCGGCCCCTCCGATCCAGAAGCGTTAGGTAATGCCATTCTTGAAGATGTCCATCGGTTTTCGATCGGAAAAGGGCAAAGTGACGATATAACATTAATTTGTTTTCGAAGAATAGAATAAACGAATGTGATTGCTCGATAACAGGACTTGTTCGGTTATATGATGTGCCCGGTTTCAGATAACGGTAGCTTCACAACGAAGTTCCGGAATCGGGTCGGTGAGTAACCACCTGGCGGTTGATACTACTGTCTGCTGGTTTTTGATAGATAGCCAAGGAGTGTAATGGAAGCCTGGATTCATAGTTTTATTTCAGAATTACACGGTTTGTTTTTGATGGGGGTGATTATTGTCATGATCGGTTCACTGGGTAAATCAGCCGATTGGCTGGTCAGTGAAGTGGTCGTGCTTTCCGAACGTTCTGGACTGCCTAAAGTTGTCATTGGAGCAACCATCGTAAGTGTTGGAACGACATTGCCTGAAGCAGCAGTTTCGGTTTTAGCCGCTTTGAAAGGGCAACCGACTCTTGCCCTGGGGAATGCCGTTGGATCTATAATCTGTGACACCGGACTAATTCTAGGACTCTCCTGTCTGATCTCACCGTTACCTCTGCTACGAAGCATGGTTAATCGTCAGGGATGGTTACAGATAATATCGGGGATTTTACTGGTCGTATGTTGCATCCCTGTTGCAGCATGGTTACGTCCTGGCATGTTGCTCGAACAAGGAGGGCGGATGCCCCAGATGCTGGGCTTCTTTTTTGTGTTTCTTCTGTTCGGTTATTTCGGTATTTCCATTTACTGGGCAACGCGTTTAGAAGAGTCTGAGATCAGCGAAGAGGTATCCGATGCGGTTGCGTCGCCTATGACGGCAATCGTTTTGAAAGTGATAGCAGCCATCGTCTTGATTGTAGCCTCGAGTTGGGTTCTCATTCCTGCCGTCGAAGAGGCGGCTATGCGACTACATATTCCTAAAGGTATTATTGCGGCGACGTTGGTTGCATTTGGAACTTCGCTTCCGGAACTGGTAACAGCGATAACAGCAGCCTGGAAAGGGCATGGAGATCTGGCAGTCGGGAACGTGATTGGAGCCGATATTTTAAATGTCTTATTTGTTGCTGGTGTTGCCGCGGCAGTAACCCCTGCTGGTCTTGCTGCACCTCCGGATTTTTTTCGTGTTCTGTTTCCTTCGATGCTGGGTGTGTTAATTGTGTTCCGGGTGGGAGTCATGTTCTCTGGAGATCGGTTACCGCGACCCTTCGGAGCGATTCTTTTTGTTACTTATCTTGTGGCAATGATCTTGAGTTATGCAACCTTGACGGAAAGTTAATGTTGTTTTAAGGCCGTTTGTTTTCCTTTACGTGGAACCTTGCCCATGTCCGGATTTGATCGTTTTATGGCCGACCCGCAACGGTTTATGGCAGCGCTGCGGATTCCAGAGATTCCAGCGTTATTAAGTAACGGCGGCGGCGGAGGTGGCGGCGGCGGTGGCGGCGGTGGGAAAAAGAATCGCGATGTACAGACTGGGGAGCCTGGTGAAAAGACAACAGGAAAGCAAGAAAGTAAGAAGAAGGGTGGTGGAGGCGGTGGCGGAGGTGGAGGTGGCGGCCGAGATAAAGACAAGGGCGAGATGTCCAGTCATGGAGTAAGGCAGCGAACCGGTCAGTCGCAGATGTTAACTCGGGTTGAGGTGACACGTCGTTATAGTGGATTGGCGTTTGGTATTTATGTGTTACTTCATGTACTCCATCAGAGTAGTGCGTTTTTAGGTTCTGATATCTACGACGCGTTAGGACGCCTTTTTTTGCCCATTATCACCAATCCTCTCGGTGAGTGGATACTGGTGTGGATTCCACTTGTTGTTCATATTGGAAGTGATTTCCTTTTCCGTCTACTGGGTGGAAAAAAAGGTAAAGGCGCCAGACGTCAAGTGGCATTCATTAGTGGATACGCCTTGCTAGTGCTGGCCGCTATTCACATTTCATACACGAAAATAGGTGACTGGACTCCGGTTGACTATGATTGGGCCCGTGTATCGAATCTGCTCAAAGAGGATGGCTATGTAGCCGTTTTGTTTTTGATACTTCTGGCTGCATCCGCTTCTTTCCATGTGGCAACGGGGGCTATGAATGTGGTCCATCAAAACAAATCGATCGATCGAGATCTTCGAGATCGTGTAGACAAAGCTATTATCATAACCAGCGGGCTGTTGTTCGTAAGCTTGGTCATGGGTGTATTATCCTTGGCTGCATGAGGATTCTTCCCCTTGAGTGTTCTGGATCAACTGGCATGACGGGTTTTCAGGTGGTTTCTGTGAGAGACCTGCTGTAAACGGGAACGTATCTGTCCCATCTGTTCTTGTAACACCCTGTCGTATTGAAGGCATTGCGTTATTTTATGGCAGGCATGGGAGACACTGCTGGCGTGTCGTTTGTTAAAATAACGGCCGATTTCACGACTGGAACTGGAGGTCAGTTGACGTGCCAGAAACATAGCGGTTTGTCTGGCTGTACTGATTGCCTGTGTTCGATGAGGTGATCGAAGTTGAGGTACCGTTAATCCGGATTGTCGGGCGACCTCCTGGACAACACAGGGGAGTGTGAGGGTACTTTCTCTGCTAGGCTCGAGATTCTCTTTGAGCCAATCAACACAAAGTGTTTCCTGTTCCATCTGTGCGGCATCCAGCAATACCAGAAGCAATTGTTGTAATTCAGCAAGTGTTGGTTGCAGAAGGTATTGGGCGAGGAACGCAGACACTCCAGGTTCGAGCGTAATGTTTTTGGATTGCGCAAAATGTTCAAGAAAGGTTTTTCTTGTGTCAAAAGCGGGTTTTTTCAGTTCGGCGATTTGGCCTGACAGGAGTCGTCCACGGAGTCGTTTTCGCAAAGAGGAAAAAGATTCTGACAGATCCCTGCCTGTGACCACAAGCTGGGTTTTTGTCTGTGGCAGCAGATCACAAAGTTGTTCAAGCAGTTGTGAAGCAGGACTTTCAGATTTAATTGTCTGGATATTTTCAACGATCACACATGACTTGTGAAACGGATGAAGACTGTTGTCTGGAGGGAGTTGATGATAAAGCTCATTGGAAAGATCCTGCGCGGAAGTTACAACAACTGTAGTGTTTGCACAGGAGTTCATTCTTGTAGCCAGGGCGTTAACCAGAGAAGTTTTTCCTGATCCAGCCTGACCATAGAGGTAGAGCGGATTGTAGAGATTTCCAGGTTGCTGTTCGACAGCACGAATCAGTGTGATCGCGAACTGATTCTCAGGGCCAAACAGATATCCGTGAAAAGAGGTCATGGGGTGAGGCATCGTTGTTTGTTGTCGCGTGTTGCTAACCAGGATTGCGAAGCCATATCATGAGGAGTGCGGAAGCTGTTGTACAGGGAGAAGATCCATTTGTTGCTGTACGACATCTAAGATACGTTCAACAGCCTCGTCGACTTCTTCGAGGGTATTGGTACTGCCAAAGCTGAACCGAACAGCACTATTGATTACCTCTTTGGATAGTTTCATAGCTTTCAGTACCGGTGACGGTTGTGTGGATCCGCTGGCGCAGGCGGATCCAACAGAACAGGATATCCCCTTGAGATCCAGTGCCATTAGGAGTAGCTGTGCATCGACTCCGGGAAAAGAAACATTCAACGTGTTCGGTAAACAGTAGGGCTGAACTGGGCTGTTGATTACCAGTCCGGGAATAGTCTTCATCAATCTTTCGCGAAAATGCTGAGTTATTTGCAAAATGCACAGGTCTTTTTGCTTAAGCTTTTTACATGCCAGTTCCAGTGCTTTGGCCATACCTATGATGAGTGGTACTGGTTCGGTACCTGCCCTGCGACCCGATTGCTGATGGCCTCCCTGCAAAATAGTGGACAGCGGGCAATCCCGATGGACGATCAAAGCTCCAATTCCTTTAGGGCCGTGAAATTTGTGGGCACCAAGACTCAATGATGAAACACCGAGGTCATGAAAATCAATCGCGATCTTTCCGATTGCTTGTACGGCGTCGGTATGGACTGGGATCGCGTGAGATTGGACCATGCCAACTATCTTTTTTACGGGTTGAAGAGCACCGGTTTCATTGTTGGCCAGCATGATCGAGACCAGCCGGGGAAGGTTGCATTGCAGGTCGGAGAGCTTGTCGGCAGGAGAAGCAGCGGTGTTTTCGTGGCGGATAACGTCATTGAGTGATGAGAGGATCACATGCCCTTGGGAATCTACTGAAATTCGGTCAATAATCCAGCCGTGTTTTTCCAGTGAATGAAAGCATTCCATAACAGAGGGGTGTTCGATGGTTGAGGTGATTGCTCGTGGCCGGGGTATGACATCGCCGGATGAAGGCATGCTATGAGAAGCAATCGGTGATTGCGTGATTCCAAATATGGCTAGGTGATTAGACTCTGTTCCTCCGCTGGTGAAGATGATTTCATCCGGATCGGAGCCTAAGTTGTCAGCTATGCATTCACGTGCTTCATCCAGTGCCCGGCGTCCGGATCTTCCGTGCTGATGGCGACTGGAAGGATTTCCGGATGTCTGATTCCAGAACGGGGCCATCGCTTCAAGAACCTCAGGTAGCACCGGCGTGGTGGCATTATGATCGAGATAGATTGGTTTCATATTTCAAAACGCAAAAGGGATCACGAACAGCCGATTTTCCTGAATAATCTGATTTTTCTTGAATCACTCCATACAATTGGGTCTCTCAAGAGTGCTGCGCTACGAGATCTGAAAGAGCCGCTGCTACTTCCTGAGTTTTGGACGTTCCACCAATATCTGGAGTACGTGGCCCATTAGTGCGAAGTAATTCTTTCACCGATGCATCGAGCGCCTGCGCTCCCGTTTTAAGCCCAAGATGATCCATCATCATAGCGACAGAAAGAACGGTTGCGAGCGGGTTTGCAATGTTCTGGCCCGTAATGTCAGGTGCGGATCCATGAACGGGTTCAAACATGCTGGGAAGATCTGGATCCAGTGTAATGTTGGCGCTAGGAGCGAGTCCCAGACTGCCCACGAGTATTGCACCCAGGTCCGTGAGGATGTCACCAAAGAGATTGCTGGCAACAACGACATCAAACATTTCTGGACGACGCACAAAGTCCATGCAGGCACGATCAATCAGCACGGATTCGGTTTCAACATCCGGATATGATTTCGAAACATTCTTGAATACGTCATCCCACAAGACCATTCCGAATCCTTGCGCATTTGATTTGGTGATAGAAGAAACCTTTTGTTTGCGCTTACGCGAGGCTTCAAAAGCAGCCTGAATAATTCGTGTACAGCCTCTCCGTGTGTACAGAGAGGTTTGGATCGCGACATCATGATCCGTCGCATTGTAGAGGCGGCCACCGATTTGAGCATATTCCCCTTCTGTATTTTCGCGAAAGACCAGGATGTCGATGTCCCCACCGTTCTTGTCTCGCAAGGGGGAAGTGATACCTTCATAGAGGTATGAAGGTCGAATACATATACACTGGTCAAACTGCCGGCGAATGGGCAGCAGGAGTCCATTAAGTGTTACATGGTCAGGAATATCCGGATGGCCGATAGCGCCTAGCAAGATAGAGTTGTGCTGGCGCAGTTGGTCGACAAAGTCTTCTGGGGCCATTCGTCCATTGTCGCGATAATACTCCGAATTCCAAGGGTAGTACGTCCATTCAAATCGAGTTTTGTCCAGGGTTGCCGCCTGTTCGGCCAACGGGATCACGGCATCAATCACTTCAGGTCCGATGCCATCACCAGGGAGTACGGCTATTGAAAAAGAACTCATTTGACCTCCCATAGTCGGCGAGCGCACTGTTTTTCAGAACTGGGTTAAATGAAATATGGGGCTGCTCTGCAGTGTACCAATCCGGGGAGTTGGCAACCAGACTTGCAAACAGATCTTCGAAAAGCAACGGGGATAGTGATTAGAGTGATGTAACCGACTACGCTGTCCTTTCTCAGGAAATGATGTCAACAACTTGGGTGGAAGAACCTTCAGATCCCCGTCTTTCCTGACGTCTTCTAGGAAAGCGACCTGTATGCCAGCATTGCGGAGTTAGCTGAGACGAATCCGTTGTAAAAAGCGTGTTTGTGTTACATCAGTCGGAAACCAAAAGAGACACCGTCACATCTGGTTTCGATCTCAGCGCTGTACGCGTCCGGTTACATTTCCGGATATGAGAGCTGCTACTTCTGATTCTGATACATAGTTGAAGTCACCCTGGATAGAGTGTTTCAGACAACTAGCGGCAACAGCAAAACGGATTGCTAATTCGGGTGAGGAGTAGGACTTACTGTGAAGGGCATGTAATAATCCAGCAGCAAAAGAATCGCCGGCCCCGATACGGTCCACGATATGTCCAATCTGGAAAGGCTGGTAAAGTCCTTCTTCCGTTACAGGAGCAAGGTAACTGGAGTTGGAAGCAACATCGAAAAGCAGAGCTCCCCAGTTGTTGTGATCAGCAGAGATGCTCTCTCGCAGCGTGATGGCAACTTTTTCAATGGAAGGAAAACGGTCAACAATTGTTCTCGCTACTTCCTCATATGCGGTGGCATTAATCTGGCCCTGATTCACATTGGTATTTTCGGCATGGATGTCCAGTACATCCGACGCATCTTCCTCATTACCAATGACCAGATCTACGTACGGAAGCAGTTCAGACATATGTAGCCGGGCAAGTTCCTTACCCTGTAATTTTGTATCCCAGTTCCATAATTTCTTGCGAAAATTCAGATCACAGGAAACCTTGGCGCCCAACTGTTTTGCACGCTTGACCATTGCAAGGTTAGTGCGACAGGCCTCGCGACTGATAGCCGGAGTGATTCCAGTGACATGAACCCAGGTAACACCGTCAAGGGCTGTGTCGAAATCGTACTCTTCAGGGACAGCAAGGGAGACGCTGCTTTCCGATCGATCATAGAGAACGGTTGAGCCACGTTGATTGGCTCCGACTTCAACGAAGTAAATCCCCAGTCGACCCTCGCGACGCAGGATGCAATGTGTATCTATGCCGAGGCTTTGAAGTGAAGCGACCAGAGAGTCAGCGATCGGATGCGAGGGGAGTGCTGTCAGGTAACGTACGGGTTGTCCATACATGGCCAGGGAAGCACAGACATTGGCTTCCCCTCCTCCCCAGGTCACCTCAATGTTTCCAGGAAGGGCCTGTCGCCACCTTCGTTTCTGTTGCGGGTTGACCCGCATCATTACTTCGCCAAAACCCATGAACATAATGATTCAACCTCAGTTTTTTATGGAGTGGTTATTCGACTGATAACGTAGCACAATCGGTTTGATAACGTGTTGGTAAGGCTGATGGACAATCGGAATTCATTAGGTAGAGACAATAGAATTTACAGAGTACTTTTTCGATATTGTTCGATGATTTCCACATATTGTTTTCCCAAGGTACGGATGCGATCCATGTCACCCCGTTCGACGGCATCTTTTTCTACGAGCGCACCTCCAACACCTAACGCACACGCACCCGCTTTCAGAAAACTTTCAGCTGTTTTGAGATCCACGCCGCCAGTTGGCATAAGGCGAATCTGAGGCAGAGGTCCATGAATCGCTTTCAGGTAACTGGGCCCACCGACGTCAGCAGGAAAAACCTTCACAATGTCAGCACCAGCTTCCCAGGCGGTCAGTATTTCAGTCGGTGTGAATGCTCCGGGCATTACCAGTTTGCCATATCTCTGACACATGCGAATCACATCGACGTTCACAGTGGGAGTTACAATATAGTCTGCGCCCGCAAGAATGGCGGATCGTGCGGATTCCGGATCGAGTACGGTACCTGCTCCAAGGAATAGACGATCTCCAAGTTGCTGTTGCGTTTCACGGATTACTTCGATGGCTCCGGGAACTGTCAGAGTGACTTCGACGCTGCTAATCCCAACATCCGCCAATGTTTCGGCAACCTGAACCAGTTGATTGCTGGAGGAAGCTCGAAGTACGGCAACGATAACACCGTCGAGGACGCGTTGAAGGTTCTTCTCTTTGCTCATTGGTAGTTTTTTATCCATTTGCTGTGATTATCAGGAACATTCCAATCAGGCACTATACGCATGGACCTGTAACACTGTCAATGAATCGGCACAATTAATCCACAGTCGCCGTTGACGTGGATTCAGGTCCTCGTAAGAATAGCCTCGCACTGCACAAAGATTATCTGTGCAGGCGACAATCAGGCAGACCTTATGGGCATGGATAAGGGAGTTGCTGCAGGTTATTTCGTGCAGCGAAACATTTTCGCTAATAGCTGAGTTGTACTGCCGTGCTTTTGGTCGCAGCATAAGCTGTTCTTTTTGATCTTTTTGACTGATCGGCTGTGTCGAATATATGCGTCAGACACTATTTCACCTGCCGTACCTTGGAATCCCGGTTTATGGTTTTGGACTGATGTTGTTTGTCGGGTTTCTCAGTGCGACCTGGTACTCGAAAAAAAAAGCGGCTGACGAGGGTGAAAACCCTAAGACAATCGAAGACATTGCTTTACTGATTCTTGTGTCCGGAGTACTTGGTGCTCGGGCGTTTTTTGTGATTCAGTACAACAACGAGTTTCTGCCTTCACCGAAGCTATCCACCATTGCAGCACTGATTGCGGCGATGGTGAGTATAGTTGTCCTTATTGTGGGTAACGCTTTTTTGTGGAGAAAGAATAAAACCTCTGCCGCACATGTATTACTACCTGCTTTAGCAGCGGTCTCAATATGGGGTTGTTTTCAACAGGGGTTTCTATCTTTTATCAGTTTCTGGATGGCAATCTTGATACCGGTAACCGTGTTTGGACTATGGGTGCGCATTGTATGGAACGCGCCGGATAAGTTTAAAAACGTGAAAGTTGCTGGGGTCAGTATCACCTCCTGTTTCATTCTGTTAATGGTGCTACAGATTATCAATAGCTGGACAGATGGGCGGTTGCGGCAGTCGGTTTTTCGTACCCGCACAGAAACTCGTCAGGCGGATTTCAAAGGAGGAATTCTCAACATTGAGCAGGGAGGATTGGTGTGGTATGGAGGAGTGGCAGGGTCAGCAGTGGCGTTTCTGATCTTTTCTCGCAAGCGGAACATTCAGGCTTTGCGATTCAGCGATATCATTGCACCATCGATTCTTCTCGGCTTGGCATGTGGTCGGGTAGGGTGTTTTCTGAATGGTTGCTGTTACGGTGCTGTGGTCGAAGAAGGAAATTCCATTCCTTGGGCTGTCGAATTTCCGAGAGGAAGCGTACCTTACCACCGGCAGTTACAGTTAGGTCAGATCAGCGAGAATGCGGGCTCGAGTCTTCCTGTTCATCCCACCCAACTGTACAGTTCTCTAAACGCATTATTGATTTTCGGATTACTATCCGCTTATTTTCCGTTTCGAAGATCTGATGGAGCCGTCGTCGCTCTGGGCATGTTGCTTTACGCGCCCAGTAGGTTTTTCCTGGAATACCTGCGAAGTGACGAACTGGCCGTAGGTGGTACGGGGATGTCGATTTCTCAGAATGTGAGCCTACTTGTGTTTGCAGCAGGAGCGGTGTGGATGATTTGGATCTTCCGAAATAAGACAACCAAGATCGGACTTTGGGATCATGATTGAGCGGCATTGAGGTTGTCTATAGGACAAAGGAAGTGTCAGGGCTTTGAGGAAGAACCGGACTTGGACTGCCCTTGTAGCATTTCAAGAATAACGGGGGACTCGAGCGTTTCCACACAGGCATCCGCCATTGAAAAGTCCTGGCCACGGTTGTGCTCTTGAGGAATGGCAATGCAGATTGCCCGGGCTGCTTTCGCAGCTTGAAGGCCAGTCTGACTATCTTCCAGAACGAGCATCTGTTCTGTTTCAATACCAAATCGTCGGGCGGCTAGCTGGTAAATTTCCGGATCGGGTTTTCCTTCCGATACGTCTTCGCCAGCGAGAATAAACGAGAAAAAGTCGGTAAGGTTCCAACGTGCCAGACCGTGATCCGCATAGGACCGGGCAGAGGACGTGGCAACCGCCCGGGGTATGTTGTGCTGTTCTAGGTATTCAAGCAATGAGAAGAGGCCAGGCATGGGTTGTAGTCTGTCGCCGACGGTTGAAAAATACAGTGCATCTGCTGCTGCTGCAAGCGAATCTACAGATACTGTGAGTTGGTGCCACTGACGCAGAACCTCGATTGCTTCCATGCGTCTGCGTCCCATCATGGCGTGGCTGAGTTCTGGTGACATCCTTTTTCCATACGTTTTGAGCACAGTGTCAACCAGCTCATAGTAGAGAGGTTCGGAATCAAACATCAAACCGTCCATATCAAATACAACGGCTTGAAACCGTGTTTCGGCCATAGAAGGGTCCTTGTCCTGGTGAGATTTCATAATTAATCAGTATGTGAAGTTTCCAGTCAGATCGCAATATTTCTGGTGTACACCCGTGATGTGATGCCAATGAAGTGAGTCCAGAGGGAGATTTTCTCATTTCGACAGTGTTTTTACGAAAGCGTTTGTGGAGACACACACGATAACTGCGTCTGAGTTTTGTTTTCAGATGACACAGGTGCGTATCTAGAGTTGTTCAGTCGTTATAGTCAGAATAACTCCTTTTATGGGAATTGATTTTGCGGTAACCAGAGCAAATCAGCGAAGAAGTTATGGTTTTATGTGTATTTAGTCGATCAAGTAACTGTAACTATTTAGGCGCCCCTTTCGTGCAGGGTAGCCCAGTTGAGAATGCGAATGTCGATGCACGAGACAATCATTCGTTGTCGAAATGTATGGAAAGGAGAACCCTTAATGGCTAAAGCCAGAACCAAAGCAAGTTCAGAAGAGAATGAAGAAGTGAACGTCGTTGATCCGGAGGATAGTGAAGGAACAGAGGAACAAGCTCCAACGCAAGGACAGCAAGTCACGCTTGATGAAAGTAATGCCGTGGCGTGTTATGCCAATTTCTGCCGAGTAACCGGTACGCCCGAAGAAGTGATCCTCGATCTAGGCCTGAATCCTCAACCATTTGGCATGCCTCAAAGGTCGATAAGTGTTTCACAGCGACTGATATTGAATTACTACACTGCTAAACGTCTCTTGGGTGCGCTATCGATGACGATTCAGAGACATGAACAGGCCTTCGGGGTTTTGGAAACAGATGTTCAAAAACGAGCAGTGGGTGCTGCGGGTAACCGTCCATCCTAAGTGTTCGTTGGAGATCGTTATTCCCGACATTCTGGATTAGAACAGAAGCCCACTGATTTAACGCAGTGGGCTTTGTTTTTGGTAGCGGCATAATCGGATGAGCACTGGTTTTTCGAACAAGGTATACGTTGAAACGATTTTTTCAGACGATGGGTGCTGGCGAGGTACTATGACGATACAGAGGACGTAACTGAGTCAGGCACAGGCAGGTAGACTTGAACACAACAGCCACCCGATGCAGGACTTTTGACAAATAATTGTCCATCATGATTCTGAACGATACGCCAGCATTTGGATAGTCCCAATCCGAGGCCTCGCCCCGCACTACGGCCGGAATAAAAGGGATCAAAGAGATGTTCCATATCGGTTTCACTCAAACCGGTCCCAGTGTCCTGGATCTCTAGAACAAGGCAGTAGTTACGGGGAGGGTAAGAAGCTACATTTGATGGAAGTGACTCTGAAAAAGTAGCCGGCACGGAAATACGAACGGTGTCTTCGGACTCGGTGGCATCCAGTGCATTTTCAATCAAGGCGCCGATGAGGAGTTTCATTTGAAGGGCATCTGCTGAAATTACAAACAATGGATTGGGGAGGCATGTGTTGAGCGTCTTGTTTTGTTCCCCCGCTCGCGTTTGAAATTTCTCCACGACCTCGGATACGATTTGCGAAAAAGGAATTTTGGTAATGTGGATCTCAGGTGGCCGGGCAAACAGCATCAGGTCGGATATCATACCATTAATTCTTGACGCCTGATGAGCGACTGTCAGGAGGGATCGTCGTCGTGTTTCACTCGGTTCGCCGGTTAGAAGTAACTGTGCCTGCCCTGAAATTACCGCAAGTGGGTTGTTTATTTCGTGGCCGGCAGCGGCCGCAAATTCAGCAAGTGAATCCAACTTCGAAGTTTCAAAGGATCGGTTCAATTGATTGAGTTGGACGATCGTAAAGGCTACTTGATAAAGCACTTCCTTGCTTACAGTTGGTGGGGCTTCGAATGTAGCTAGATTCCGTTTCCCAGCATTGTCTGATTGCAAGTTTGTTTGATCAGCGGTTTCACACATCGGTTTTCGATGATCTTTCCATACAGACTCGGCAAGGTAGTTCAAATGAACCGCAAGTGCATTGCAGGAAGGAGCTGAAGTAGGAGTTGGGCTTTGACAGCATTGGATCAAGGTAGACCAGGTCTCTGGTAATTTCCATGACCGAATCAGATCTCGGGCAACGTCTAGGTGGTCGTAACCATAGTCAAGTTGTTCCCTTGTTCGAAGTTCCTGAAGGGAGTCGCTTTCGATTAATAGATCGGGATAGTCTGACTGTGAAATACACATGAAACAGATACTGGCATGGCTGACGGCAGCGAAAAGATATGCTGTGTAAGGTCGTATTCCGATGATGGAAGAATAGGGAAAAGAGGTATCTGAGCAAGCACTTTGTTCCCACTTTTGTCCGATAGACTGACAGGTTTGGAGGACACAATATAGCAACGGAAGGTGCGTACGTAAGGTTTCATGGCTATTACAGGGGAGGGGCTCGGTACTTGCTGGTTTCACATTTGGAAAAGGATGTTGAGTCTGACAGACTTTGGTGAGGATTTCGGCAAGTTGTTCGATCGGAATATTGCCGTGATGATCACATACCAAGTTGGCTGGGTCGGGATTCAAAAGGGCGTCATGACCACCACTCAGCCATGCTAGGGACAATGCCGGGTCGGAATGCAACACAGGCCACAACGGTTGGGGGGTATTGCCTGTCAGCATTGTCAGTAGACGGGAGGTGGTTTTAGGAAACCAAGGTAGATCAGCAATAGCATCAGTACTGTCCGGCATTGGCTTCCTCTGTGTGTCGATCTATCTGCGCATGCCGACCATATTTCCAGTCACTATCCACGTCCGGACAGCAGTTTTTGAACGGTCACCACATACACAGAGATTGACATCAGAAGAACGGGATCAGGCCGTTGCCGGAACCTGTTCGATATCGAGCTGCTGGCAGATAAGTTCGATCAGACGTTCGATCTCGAAGGGTTTGTGGATGAACTCGTCTGCACCATCAGCACGCAGCTCGTCAACCTTGTCTTCTTCGACCATACCACTGATGCAAATGATGCGAACACCTTCAAGATTGGAATCGCTTCGGACACGTTGGACTACTTCCTTACCATTGATATCCGGGAGCATCACATCCAGAACAATTAGGTCGGGGCAGTAATCTTTGACCATCATTCCCGCACCGAAGCCGTTGTTGGCTACACGAACTTCAAACCGTCCATCTGATTCCAGAACATCAGACATGAGTTCCACAAGGCTTTCATCGTCATCCACTACGAGAATTTTTCGCTTTCCGCTTTCCAAGGCATCGGTGGGAATCCCATTGTCTTTCATGAAACGATAGAGCGATTCCCGAGGAATCCTTCTGAATCGAGAACCCGGCACACGAAAGCCCTTGAGCTGTCCATTATCAAAACATCTTATAATGGTTTGCTGGCTGACTTTGCATATTCTAGCCGCTTCCCCGGTTGTGAAAACCGTCTTCATGTGTGTTCCTCTCACTTAGCTGGCTGACGGCCAGTAACGCCTGAGGTTCCGCGGGATCTCACCCCCTGGTGATCCATGCGACTCAGTCTTCCTTGATGGTTTGTGCCCCACAAAAACGGTTACCGGATGTGGTTCACAACAACCGCGTTGTTCAATATGGGATTGGGGAAGTCGAGTTCTCCTTCATATCCGACCCAAACAGCTTCTACCGGATTTGCCGTAGTTACCGTTTGCACCAATTGTATCTATCTTACGTTTTCTGTCAATCAGAAAGGAATAGCCGAAATTTCCCAATGTGTGGAAATCCCCAGAATAATGAATCGCACTTGACGGGCATAAATTGTTCTGATCGTGAAAAAGGGCCTAGTTTCTCGCGTGTACTACGGAATGATTGTACCAGAGTTTGTTCTGATACTGGTTGGATACCATGACGGAACTATTTAATATGTGGTCATGAAAATTGCTATTATTACAGCCGGTGGAGCGGGAATGTATTGTGGGAGCTGCATGCAGGACAATTCGTTAGCTTCCTCGCTGTTAAGCTTAGGGCACGATGTGCAGTTGCTGCCGACTTATACACCCATTCGGACGGATGAAAGTGATGTAAGCCTTGATCGAGTATTTTTTGGTGGAATTAATGTTTATTTGAATCATCGCTTCCAATGGTGGCACCGCATTCCATCTTGGCTGCGTTCTCAGCTCGATCGTCCGGGATTGATTCGTCTGTTGGCAGGTATGGCGAGCACGAATACCCAGGAACTGGGAGGGTTAACCCTTTCCATGCTTCGCGGTGAACATGTGCGTGAATCGGATGAGTTAGTTCAGTACCTTACCTGTCAGGGGCAGCCAGACGTTGTTATTTTCAGTAATGCGCTTCTTGTAGGAATGCTTCATGATTTGAAAAATCAATGGTCGGGTCCAGTGTATTGTTTATTGCAAGGGGATGATATTTTCACCGAAGGATTGAGTGAACCTTACCGGTCTCAGGTCCTCTCTCTTATGCGAGAAAAGGTACAGCAGTTTGATGGATTTTTCGTGCACAGTAATTATTACAAAGATTTTATGTCGGAGTATTTTGAGATTGAGAAATCTCGATTCCACCACATCCCTTTGGGTATACAACTGGATGAATTTTGCACACCAGAAACATCTGAGGAAACGCATTTCAAACAGTCTGAGTCAGATAGTCCCGATTCAAAAACTACCAAACACTCTCTCAAAATAGGATATTTTGCACGTGTTTGTCCGGAAAAAGGTTTGCACCAGTTGGTGGAGGCTTTGGGGTTGGTTCGCAAACAGGGAATAGAGTTTGAATTTTGGGTTGCGGGGTATGTTCCTGAGCAGCATAAAGAGTATCTTAGACTTCAGAGCGAAATGTCAGAGCAGCTTGGCTTTAAACTGCTTTATCGCGAATGTCCCGATAGATCCTCCAAGATTAACTTTCTGCAATCGCTGGATATCTTTTCTGTTCCAACGGTTTACCAGGAACCAAAGGGAATTTATGTGTTGGAGGCCTTGGCAAGTGGAGTTCCCGTTATCCAGCCTGAGCATGGTGCTTTTCCTGAGTTAGTAGGCCGGACCGGAGGTGGGCTGCTGGTAGAACCGGGTAATCCTTCTGATCTTGCTGACAAAATGGCTACTTTAATAAGAGACGATTGTTTGAGGGAGCAGTTGGGATCTTCGGGAGCACAGGCGGTGGACGGGTTTTCCGTTGAAGCATCGGCTTCCGCGCTGTTACAGGCATTAGATGAAGCTATGTTCACATAATTGAAATAGGAAAAGAGTAATCGCATAAGGGAGGAATCACGTGGGAAAAATTAGCAATAAACTTGAGGAATTGGGAATTGTTATTCCCCATGCGCCGGCACCGGTTGCTTCCTATGTGTCGGTGATACGGATGGGTAATGTAATTGTGACGTCTGGACAATTACCTTGGCTGGGAGACTCGTTGATCCATCAGGGGCGGCTTGGAGAACAACTGGACGAACAACAGGGATATGAGTCGGCAAGAGTATGTGCAATCAATGCACTGGCTCAGATAAGGGCTGAAGCGGGCGATTTGGAAAAGATCACTCAGATTGTCCGTCTAGAAGGCTATGTGCATAGCGCACCGGGTTTCCGTGGTCAGCCCCAGGTTCTTAATGGTGCTTCAGATCTAATGAACGAAATATTTGAAGATGCAGGGCGACACACCCGTACAGCGCTTGGTATCAGCGAGATGCCTCTTGATGCACCTGTTCAGTTGTGTGTCTGGGCAGAAGTGGAATAATGGCAGGAGGTCCACCGCCCGGAAAGTCTTTATCGTGAAGTTTAACGGGAAGAAGTTAGTTGCTCTCGTTACGTATGGCTACCTGATCGCTGTTCTCCGGCAACGGAGCAAGATCAGGTGTCAAATGTCGGTCTGAAGGTCGATTGTCAGAAAGCCATTGTTCCAAGGTGGTAACCGAGTCTGAAACGTCGTCTACAAATTCTTCCCCCACAACCATTCGGGCTACGGGAATCACGACTTCTTCTGCACTTTTGACCGTATCAAATTGATTCTTGCTACGTGCTATATTCAGAAGTCCAGAACCAGGATCCGTTGTGGTTCCTCGAAAACTCAGGACCAGTTTTGCAAAGTGTAACCGCCAGTAATTGATTTCTGTAGAGCCTTCAATGTCATCATATTTTTCGACATAAAGACGCCCTAAACGTGCAGCCAAAGATGCGAGCTCATGAGCAAGTAACGGGCAGTTAAGGTCCAAGTCAGACATGTCCATCGTAGCGATTGCTCCGGCGGCTTCGACCCGTACCATGGGTGACTCCGTTCCGGACCTCATGATATTCACAAGCACTTCAATGACGGGCTCGATTTCACGACGTGTGATCCGTTTTCGTCCAAGTGCGCGTAGCGCTTGAATGGCTCTAACTTTTGTCCAGTCTGTAGCGCTGTGATTCTTTTTCAGAAAAGTGACCACGGTAGAGATAGCCTGTGTTTTTCGGGTTACGTTGCGGAATCCCTGTTTTGCGGTATTGGTAATTCCCAGACACGCACATAGCTTGACTTCCTCCGTCTGGTCATCATTTTCCAGTTCGCTCACCATGGCGGGAATTCCGATTTCAATCAAGTCTGGAGGCAACGTTGCCAGAAGTGCCATGGCGTTAAGGCGGACTAAACTGTGGTTGTCAAACAACTCGGGTGCGTATTTGGCTATATTGCGGGCGACTTCCGTTTGAAACCGACGGATACGTCCCTGTCCGGATGCATCATGAAGATCGAGCAGAATGTCGCGACGATGTTTTCCTATTCGAACCCGCTCTTTTATCAGTGTCATTCGGTAAATTTTCCATTTGATCACTTTTTCTATAGCTTGCGCTGCATTACTGTCTAGGATTCCGCCTTGCCGTTTGGCCTGATCAAAAATACGCCGTTCTGCAATAGGTTGAGGCGCTTGAAGTTCCTTTACGATGAGGTTACTAGGATTACCCTTATCGGAAATAACCTCTTGTGCGTTGGAAGAATATCCGGTCATACCAATTAGCAGCAGAACCGTTATCAATGGTTGAAAGATCCTTGTAAACATGATGATTATGGCAACCTATAACAAGGAACAGACAGGGGAAATGAACGTACCCCCTGATTTGTTAATCCGGGAGTAGATGGATCTTATTTACTAACACAGTACCAAAACATGGCCAGCCGTTCGCACCAAACAAAAGATGCGTTTCTGCTGGTTCCGGTTGACTTTAAGTGAAACAGTTAGGAGCAGGAACAGACAAAAATGCGTATCAGCAGCATTGTGAAATTCCCTTACTAACCTATATTATCCTATCGAGCAAAGCATGAGGCATCAAGCATTAACTCCAAGACATTCGGTTGGTTACGGTGACCATGAATGAGACTAAATACCGGTTTGCCGAACCCGTTTAAATGCCGCACGGTCCCATCTTGATAGGTTATCAGCAATACGTCTGTAATAAGGGGGTTGCTTTTTAACTTATGAAAATAATTAAACGATTCGTAATACCGGGAAAAGGACGTAGGCTAATTACCTAACTGCGGTTGACCCAACAAGTTACTCGAATATACTTACGGTCCATTTCCACACATTCCCATGGATGGGATAGGTATTTTCCAAGGACGGAGCTGCGTGAACAGCCACATCCTTGTGCTCAATTACAACGGTCAGCACCTTTTAGCCGAATGTCTGCCATCAATTGTTGCAGCGGCTCGGGAAGTACCCGACTGCGCAGTTTCTGTTGTAGACAATGGTTCGGTTGATAGTTCTTTGGACTGGTTACATCGCAATTGGCCTGAAATTAAGGTGTTTCGATGTTCGAACCATGGCCTGGCGTCCTATAACACCGTTGTAAAGAAGATAGACACCTCCATTGTTTTTCTGCTTAACAATGACGTGAAACTGGCACCTGGTTTTGTGCAACCGATGCTTAAGCATTTCGCTCGAGATCCGGATTGTTTTCTAGCTGCGCCTCTTTGTTGGGATTTTTCAGGCTGCCACTACGAAGGAATGCGGACCCGTGTTCGGTTTCGAAGGGGTTTGGTTCAGGCAAGTACTCGATTTCCAGGCTACGAATCGTTGATTCACCAAGAGGGTTGGACAGCCTCGGCTGGACCAGTTCTTGCTGTCGATCGAAACAAATTTCTACAGCTGGGAGGATACGACCTTTTGTTCCATCCGGGTCGATTGGAAGATCTCGATTTGTGTTACCGGGCGTGGCTTAATGGCTGGACCTCTCATTATGTTCCCGACGCGACAGCCTATCACAAAGGGTTTGGATCGTTCGAGCCTGCGTTTGGTGTAGACGGATGTGAGTTACTCGCACAGAGAAACACGTTGTTGTTTATTTGGAAAAATATTCGAGGATTGAACCGTCTTGCTAATCATGCGGCAATCGTTCCATTACGACTGCTGCATAGTGTTTTATCAGCATTTTGGACGGCTGGTCCGAGGCGGCTGTTATTTCTGAAAGCCCTAATCGCGGCCCTGCCACGGTTACCGAGTGCTTTAAAACGCCGTCGGAATGGTATCTCTCCAGAGCCCAAGATTGATTGTCAATTAGACGTCAAATCGAAAAGACAAATCAGACGCCAATTGCAAGAGGGGGAGGAAGATTTTTTTGAGCGTTTTTCATGGTTACCGGCACCGTCCCTTACAACAGAAAGTAATTAATCATAAGTCATTCGTTTCCCCGGAACTCGAAAAGTGAGCAACCAGCTTTCCAGGGAGAGGTTCAGGTAGAAGATGACACGACTACGGAGCAGCATTGAAAACAGAAACGAATAAATCCTCAGAAACTATGGACGAATTTGCGAAAGACCAATGGGTTCGAGATACGCAATGGTATCCGGTTTCTCGATTCTATTTGCGTCCCCTTGCAAAGTGGGGGGCCGAGTGTTTCACCTCACATGTTCCGCATCCGAACATAATCAGTGCATCTGGGTTTGTCCTTGCTGTTTTAGCTGCGGCAACATTGTATCTGGGGACTCTGTATTCGAATACGGCATCTCTGTTCTGGATACATGTTTTGTCGGTATGTTTTTTGATGGGGTACTGGATTTTCGATCAACTTGACGGGCAAATCGCGCGCCAGCATGGTTTGGTGTCGGTCTATGGTGGCTGGCTAGATGCAAATATTGATGAGCTGGTTGATTTTGGTTTACATGCAGTCGCAGCGAGTGTAGTGCTTTTTGAATCCAAGGGGCCAGCGAGTCTGGAAATCCTGAGTGCATTTTTTCTGGGCAAATATTTGTTCATGTTCGGTTTACATTCGGAACAACAAAATCGTAAAAGTGGTCTCAATTATTCACGAAATAACAGCCGATACAAGGCAGCGAAAATGTGGCTACATCGGCTTTATCATTTGCCAGCAGATGCGGATATTCGTTTTCACCTGTTTATGGGCGCCGTCTTACTGGATCTCCTGTGGTGGGAACTCGCCTTTGTAGCAGCGTATTACAATTTTCGCTGGATAATTCGTCATGGCTTAATGTTTTTTCGGCGTGACCGACCTTCAGGTTCCTATCGAGTTGAATTCTTCAAATACAGACAAGATTTGTCAGCACCACATACTTCGACTGCTGTCCCGGATTTTAGTAAAAGCCGATTGTCTCTTTCAGTGTCTGATAAGCAAGAGGCTTTATGTTTCGAGTCCCGTTGCCAAAAATCTGGTTATCAGACGCGTGGAACATGGATGGCACGTGTTATTTCACGGCCGGCAGCGCTTTCGATTACCCGTCTACTGATTCCGTTTGGAATCAGTGCCCATACGATCACTCTACTAGCAATGCTGGTAGCTTTAGCGGCTGCATGTGCGTTTGGTTTTGGGGACGCCGTAAGTCTGGCCTGGGGCGCACTTCTGTTACAGGTCTGGTACTTGCTGGACCATGTTGACGGTCAGGTAGCCCGTTATCATAAAACTGATTCAGTAAGTGGAACGTATTTCGATTATGTGATGCATTATGTGGTTCATACTACGTGTACATTCAGTCTTGGAGTGGGTTTATTTCTGGAGTCGGGAAACCTTGTCTGGTTGTTCGCCGGATTTGGTTGGATGATGGGAGCGATCCTGCTTGGCATAGCCAATGATTGTCTTTATAAGGCATTTTTTCGCCCTTTACGTAACACCCATCAACAATGGTATTTGCAGGGAGCAGCTGACGGTGGCCCCCAGCCCGCTCCATCGATTCCTCCTTGGTACATGCCAAGGCAATGTGTTTCGTACTTACTACAGAAAAGTTGTGAGATTCACGTCAGCATGAATCTTATTACTGTAATCGCAGCAATAAGGGTTCTATTTCCTTTCTGGGGGCTGGTTCTCTTAAAACTTTCAGTCGGGTTGATGGCGGTTATTGCCCCGGTTGTTGCCACCGTGCGAATTGCCAGACGAGTTCGATCTGGTCAGCCAGACCGTCAGTTTTCAAACTGGTTCTTGCAGGTACCTACGACAAAATCACGTGAAAAAGAAGTGAAGAAGGAACCGACTGTTTCTGGAACGTTCATATGATAGACCTTGGAACAATTTCTCCCCAAAAAATCAGAAATTGTCGTGGTGACGATATTCGTATATCGGTAGCTATCATTACGCACAATGAAGAAAAGAATCTTCCTGGGTTGCTTGCAGGCCTTGACTGGGTAGATGAAATTGTTGTCGTAGACAGTGGAAGTACGGATCGAACCTTATCGATAGCACGTGCTTTTACAGATCGTATATGGACCCATGTTTTTAGTGACTATGCCGCACAGCGAAATTGGGCAATTAATCATTGTCGTGGTGAATGGGTGCTGTCCATTGATGCAGATGAGCGGCCAACAGAAAGGCTCCGTCAAGAAGTATTGGATCGGATCAATGATCCGGAAATCGCCGCTTATCGAATACCTATTCATAGTACCATTCTAGGTCATAGATTTCGTTTTAGTGGGACACAAGACGATCGTCCGATACGTTTGTTCCGACGGGGATGTGGGACTTGGTTTGGTCAGGTACATGAGCAATTATCTGTTAATGGACGTGTTGGAAAAATGAGAGGCGCAATGAATCATTTTACCTTGCCAGATCTGCAAGGTTTTCTGATGAAATTAAATCGTTACACGACAGCGGAAGCGCAAATACGATATGAATCCGGGATTCCATGCAGTGGTTGGGATCTTTTCTGGAGGCCAGTTCGAGAAGTAGTACGAAGATTGATCTGGAAAAAGGGAATTCTGGACGGTCCGAAAGGCTGGCTGTTCTGTACGTTATCCAGCTTTTCGACCTGGATTGTATTGTTGAAGCACAGGGAATTATTGCGAGAGCAGACCTGTAATGGTGAAAAAATGGAGGCAGATGCGAGGGTGTTCAGAGAAGAGCGAGTAAAAAACCGAACGAATGAAAGATTGCATTCGGTTAAGGGGCGGTAACGGGGTCGGAGAAGAAATATGATGACAGCTCAATTAGAAGCGGCAATAGCCGACAGATTTGATCTGTTAAAAGATAGCTTTCCGGATGATCTTAACGGATATCAGTTGTTGGAAACAGCTATTCGCAATCATATCGAATCCCTGCAAGGATCCCTGTTACTGGATCTGGGATGTGGAAAAGGCAGGTTTCATTCTTTGTGGGAGTCGGCAGGGCTCAATTCAATTGGGATGGATCGTTCTTGTGGAATGCTGCGGGGAGCCGTTTCTCGAATGAGTGGAAACCAGAGAAACGGCAAGCAAGGTTCTCTCTTGCCACTTGTTCAGGCGACAGCGGGTTACTTGCCTTTTAAAACCGAAATTTTTGACGTGCTTTGTTCGGTCGAAGCAATATCCCATTTCCCAGATCTTGATAACGCGCTCGTGGAAATGCACCGAGTCTTGCGTCCGGGAGGGCGAATCATACTGGTTGATAAGAATTATTGTTCCTTGGATGTCCAACGTCCCTATCTTCCTGCCGCGTTCATTAAATGGATTGATCAACGTCGCGGATATTGGATGTACCCAAGAGAATTTTCATATCAAGAGAGATGGTTTTGGTGGCCAACGATCAGAAGAAAATTGGATAGAGGGTTTGAGAATATCAAGTGTGAGTATGTTTTGTCACCCGAGGAATCGGAATGCCGGGGACAGTGGATTTTTCAGAGATTTCCAGTGGCAAGAAGAATGATGTTAATTTCTGCGACGCGGAAACAGGCGTAATGTCGGGTCGTTAACAACGATAGTACAATAACTTAATTACGTGCGAAGATGGAACTTCACATGAAGACAGACAACATCGATCTTTCGTTGTTGCCTCTGGAACTGAACATCGTTCCTCCGGGTCTGGAACTGGCTTTGGCTCAGGAAGGCATTTCTGCTGTGCCCTCCTCAGACTGGGAAAGCCAGCGTAAAAACTTTCCCTCGAAAATGTCGGAGCGAGGAAAGTTTGTGCTCTACGACTCCAGTATGACAGGCTACCAATCTGTGTGTCGATCGTGTGTTCCCGGACAAAAAGTGATCGATGTTTCAGTGCTTCGGAATGGATGGGATATGGATCCTTTTCAGGCATTGATTGATATTCAGACGCGCCGGGGAGGATGGAAAATAAATGCAACGCTGGTTACCGAAATGGTATCACGATATCCCAAAGATGTAATTCGCAGAAAACTACTGCAGACGCTGCGAAGAACAATTGAGGACGAAGGAGGGGTATGGTTGTGTGTTTCACCGTATCCTTACCCGTATCGAAGCACGTTCAATTTTCGTATTGATTACGATGAATATCAAGCGGCCGATTTTACTTCGATTGTCAAGCAATGTGAAACGCTTCAATCAGTGACAAGCCATTATGTTTGTGCGAGTGCATTTCAGAAACAGCCGCAGGTTCTGGGTGCGCTAAAGGAATTCGATGTAGGTGGCCATGGTTGGATACACCGGACATTTCGCGATCGTATGCAGAATCACGGAAATATTCAGCGAGGGATGCAATGGCTGCAGGACCAGAACTTGGACGTGGACGGTTTTGTTTCTCCTCATGGTATCTGGAATAGAGGCCTTGGTTGTGTTTTAGAAGACCTGGGTATTCGTTTCAGTTCTGAGTTTGGTCTGGCTCATGACGAATTGCCGTTTTATCCATACATGGAGTCTTGTTCTTCTGGAAGGTTACAGTCTTCAGATGAACCAGCCGATTTTGTGCGGCCTCAATCGACATCTGTTCATTCGGGTTATTTTTCATCCGTTCTTCAGATTCCTGTGCATCCTGTTTGCTTAGGGGTGCTGCTGGAGGCGGGAATTTGTGATCCATCAATCATTTCTGAGTATTTCTTATCGGTAATTGAAAGAAAGTTTCAAGAAGGGAGTCCCGTTTTTCTTTACGGACATCCAACCCGTCGACTGGGCCAGTGGCCGGTTGTGATTTCGGCGGCCTATCGCGCTGCACAACAGTATCCACAAATGTGGAAAACAACGCTTCGAAACTTTGCTCAGTGGTGGCATCAGCGAAACAGGTTATGCCCTGTCGTTAATCGCAGGCACGATGGATACGAAGTCTTTGTGAATACGTCATCCCAGAATTGGACAGCAGCTGTCCAATTCTGGCGTGGAGACAAGGTTGCGCTTATTCCGTTAGATAGCACTCGACAGTTGCTATGTCCGGAATTTCTGGATTTCCAGTCCTGCTGCTCTCGTAGCGAATCCGATGGAGTTCCTCAATCGGTACCAATCTCCTGGAAAACCAAACTGCGGAATTGGCTGGAGGTCGAGTCGATGAGCGAAATAAATCAAAAGCGGATATCACGTGTATCTCAGTTTTTCACAAAAAGCCAACGGTTGATGTCAGAACCAATTAGAAAATAACTTCGAGAGACAAAGGAACACAGGCTGTTGCCATGTTAGAAAAGGAAAGAACACCTTTGGATTCCAATCCGTTGCGGCTAATCCATCGACAGGCTCGATTATCCGTTAAGGAGCCGATCGTGAGTCAGGAAATAAACGTGACGACTGCGACTGACGTTGATAGGACCACGTCTCGGTCATGTCAGCAAAATCATGGCTCTAATGAACGGTCGCCCCGGAGATTAGATCTGCGGGTTCTTTTATACGGTGGTTCTGGAGCCTTCCAGTGTCCTGGCGGAGGTGAAGTTCAACTAGTGAAGACGGCGTTGTATTTGCGTCACTGCGGAATTCGCGCGAAGCTGTTCAATCCCTGGAAGGATAAACTAAAGGATGCAGATGTGTTGCACCTTTTCGGTACCTTGCCAGAGCACTCATCTCTCGTAAAGCAGGCACGGGAAGCGGGTGTTACTACTATGCTTTCAACGATTGCCTGGTATGACGTTGGGTCTGTGTGGCACCTTGGTGGAACTCGAACACAATCGCTGTTTCAAGTAGGAAAATTTCTGTTACGTGCAACGTGTCCGACAATTCCTAGTTGGCGCCGTCGCCTCTACCATCAGGTCGATTGTCTGTTACCCAATTCCATTTCTGAAGCCAAACAACTTGTAAAGTTATTTGGCGTTGCACGAGATAAAATTTCGGTCATACCAAATGGTGTGGATGAAGTCTCGCTTCACGGTGATGTCAATTTGTTCGAAAAAATATATGGCCTGAATAAATTTGTTCTGGTTCCAGGTCGAATTGAGCCACGCAAAAACCAGTTGACTCTACTGCGTGCCCTGAAGGGCCTAGAAGTTCCTATAGTTTTCCTGGGTGATACGGTTCCCGGTTATCGTTACTACGAAAGAGAGTGCCGTCGTTTAGCGGGACCGGAAGTACATTTTCTGGGAAGGCTAAATTTCAGTAGCGACCTGCTGGGCTCTGCGTATCGATCAAGCGGTTGTGTTGTTTTACCGGGATGGTTTGAAACTCCCAGTCTTGCAGCACTTGAGGCGGCGATTGCAGAGGCACCACTTGTGGTTACCAGTCGAGGGTGCACACAGGAGTATTTTGGTTCCGATGTGCGCTACGTCCACCCTGGTCGCCCAAGGGAGATACGAGAAGCCGTTGAATCCGCATTGGAAAATCAGTTTCAGGAACGGGACAAACGACGATTGTTGTCGGATCGAATATTACGTAATTACCATTGGTCGATGGTTGCAGAGCGTTGTCGTGAGGTTTATGAAAAACGTGTCCAGTAACAAGCGATATAGTCCACATAAGGCGTCGCAGTTATCTCAACCGATCTATCGATACCGGTATACACGGTGGTATCTGCGTTTGATCGCTTTTGGACTCGACTGGTTAGGTAATTTCCTGATGGCGATTGTGCGATATCGGTCAACTGCAAGAACTACATGGGATGAACCAAAAAAAGTCTTAATTGTCCAATTCGATCATCTTGGAGATGCGGTGCTGACGACAGGAATGTTTCCACTTTTGCGTGCACGTTATCCGAATGCGCGTATTGATTTACTCGTAGCAGAGTGGAATCAAGAGCCTTTTCACAACAATCCGTATGTGAACACGATTCACATTTCACGTCATAACTGGCTGAACCGACGAATATCGTGCCGAATGTTTCTGGGAGAGGCACTGCGCCTTGGCCTGGAAATGCAACGACATCAATACGATCTGGCTATTGATGTCCGCGGTGATGTGCTGGTGGCATTTCTTTTATGGATGGCTCGTATTCCAAGACGTCTGGGATGGGGAGTTGGAGGAGGGTCTTTCCTGTATACGGATTGTCCAACCTGGATTGCACAACGGCCAGAAATAGAAACACGTCGAGCACTTTTGGAACCATTGGGGATCCAGAGAGAGGCCAGTGTTTTGCCTCAATTGTTTCCTACTGAGCAGCAAAAGAAACGGGTAACGGATCTCCTTTATTCTGAAAAGGGAACGAAAAA
>CAXEIY010000052.1:0-6345 GCA_963996245.1 uncultured Planctomycetia bacterium
AACTTGTAAATCGGTTGTGCGGCGGCCCATTCGTCCTGGCCACCGCTGGTAACCAGTTTATAGGCATTGGCAACGTAATGGTTTGGAGATGGTCGATCACTGACCACCAGGCGACCGAGCCATTTAACGCTGCGAGCACCCACATAACCGGGTACCACCGTTCGGATCGGGTAGCCATGGTCGGAGGGCAACGGCCTGCCATTCATGGTGGTTGCCAGCAATGGTCCGTTGCCGGACCTGGTCTTCTCCAAGCTCTTTTCAATCGGTATAGATGCCCCGAACGGGAACGTTCGATCGTCCTTTTTTACCTGATCAATGCTTTCGAACCAGACATGTTTTGCTCCCTCCTGCAATCCGGCGAACTGCAGTACGTCAGCCAGCCGTACACCGCCCCAGCGTGCATTTCCAATCGGCCCAGCTGCCCACTGAACACCACCGACCTTTTTGACACGGTTATGTTCGCTGCGCCGATTTCCGGCGCACGTCAAGGTAGCGGTGATCTCCGTGACGGGAAAACGGTCCGCGATTTCAGCAATTGACAGGCTCATCTTTCGCTTGACCATTCCCTCAACCGTCATCCGGAACGAATCCAAATCGACTTTCGGTACAGGAGCATGGCTGCGAACGTAAAAATACTCGACGGGAGTTTCCCACGATTCGACCAGCTTGTTCAATGAAGGTTCGGCATTCATCGGTTTCGCGCCGTGAACAATCAACTGTTTGCTGGCCGAGTCTTGCTCTCCGGCAAACATCCATGGTTGATTGATTAACCCTACAGTTGCACCGGCCGTCGCCAAACCCAACCAGTGGCGTCGATCGATATATCTTTCAGAGAGAAATTGAGGTTGCATTGAGAGAGCCTTCCCTTGCGATCCAAGCGAGAGTCATGAAAGGACGACTGGAGTATTCTTAACCCTTGACGTCGCCGGCAGGGGCCCATCCGATGAGCACCGTCTCAAACCGACAATCAGCGTAGACCGATTCAAGATTCTGGTCCAACCGTGTTATTCTATCTGCAAACCAGCCCTTCCATCTGTTTACTTCTGACACCTTACCAGCAGCAACACGGAGTGGTTTATCCAAGGACGGGATGCGCAGCAAGTTCCACTTTTGAAAGTCTCTGTTAACAGCATCACCCGATTCGGAAACTGGATCATCGATGAACTTGTTTATCGAGTCAATATGCAAAGTCCCCTGCCGTAATTCTTTCCATGGGCTGCCCACCCCTTACGTGCCACCACCGCAAACGTTGTTGTGCTGTAGGAGTGACCCTCATTGCACTTCCAAAATCCATGGAGTTTTCTTGGATTGTGCCGAATCTGAAGCATTTGCAGTTATCTGGGCTGGTCACGATTTACATTTTCGTTGGGCCAAAGTGACCGGACCAGTCACACAACGGTACGACGATCTGACTTGACGACAGATGCCCCCTCGCTATACTGCCCGGTTGCTCCAAGTACCATGGAAGGAAACTGGCATGCGGGTAGTATGGGTTTTTCTAGCTTGCGGCGTGTTGATTGTCTCCGGCTGCAGTCTCAAAATCGATCTGAACCTCGGGTCGGACGAAGAACACACGAAAGAAATTCACGATGAAGACTGGGAGACCGAAGAACACAGCCCATCGGTAGACATTGATCTCGATCTCTAATTTCGATATCCAGAACACCTTGTGGGCGATGTCCCATTAGCAGCCATGTATCCGTGTGACTAATAAACGGGGTCTGAGCTGTCACCTGGAACTCTGACAACACCGTATCTATAAGTCCGAAGACAGGGCTTGAAGTTGACCTCCCGCGGAGCTTTGTGGACAATCGCGTCCGAAAATCCTACTACTTCGAAAGGGATATGATGGAGCGTCTGGCAACCGTCGAACAACTGGTCATTCAACAGCGCAAGGAGTGGGGCGAAATCCTATCCGGCTTTGAGACCAAGAACAAGTACGAAGTATCCGACCAGGATGGAACGTTCCTCTACTACGCTGCCGAGGTGGGCGGCTCGATGTTGCTGCGACTGACCCTGAAGGCACGTCGCCCGTTCACCGTAATGGTCGTTGACTCCGATAACCGGTCGATCATCGAAGTTCGTCGCCGGTTTCGGTTCTATTTCCACGAAGCCGACATTGTGAATGACGATGGGCAGTTGCTGGGCCGAATCACCAAACGGTTCAACCTGTTACGGCGAGTCTATTCCATTACCGACGCATCCGGTGAAGCAATCTTTCAGTTGTTCGGTCCACTACTGAAACCCTGGACGTTTCGGATCATGCAAAACGATGTGGAACAAGGCAAAATCACCAAACAATGGAGTGGACTGCGCAAGGAGACCTTCACCAACGCCGATAACTTCGGTATCACGTTTCCCCGCAACTGGACCCCCTCGACCAAAGCACTCTTTCTGGGGGCAGTCTTTCTGATCGACTTCGTCCATTTCGAGAACAAAGGGAACTGAACCCACTCGGGTTTCGGCCGTCAACGGTCGCTGGATCGTCAGCACCGAAACCATCTCTATTTGAAGATCCCTTAGCGTTGCATGATCGCTCATGCGACTTTGATGTTTGCGGACGGGGAAAGCTGTCTTACTTTTCCTGATGGCGCCGTGTAGAAGCCGGGACACAAGCCACTGATATCGACAACCCCCACTACCGTTTTTCCATCCAATCTCAGGGGGTCGTGTACCCTCCATCGATGAGATACATGGCACCGTTACAGTAACTCGCCTCGTCTGAACCGAGGAATAATATGAGGTTCGCGACTTCCTCATTCGTACCGTATCGCTTCATCGGAACCAGACCGGTAATCGTTTCTCTAGCACCTTCCGGATCGGCAGGATTCAGTTGCTCACCCAAGGAATCCATCATCCGATTCTCAATCGGTCCCGGTCCAATGGCATTCGCTCGAATTCCGGATTCGGCAAACTCCAGACATGCGCTTTTGACCAAACCGTAGACCGCATGCTTACTGGCAACGTAAGGCGCCAGTTGCTGAGACCCGATAACGCCAGCAACCGACGAGGTCGCGATTATCGACCCTGAGCCCCGGCCTTGCATGACGGGTATGCTGTGCTTCATTGCCAACCACACGCTCGTCACATTCGTATTCATTACCTGGTTAAAGTCCTCGACGGTCTGCTGCGTCAAAGGGGTGACCACGCCTTCTGTACCCGCATTGGCAACTAGAATATCGAGTCCACCAAACTGTTCAACGGCAGTCGACACCGCGCGCTGAACCGCACCTTCATCCGCTGCATCTCCGACTGACTGCGTAATCGATGAATAATCGGATAACCGTTCGCGTGTCTCCTTGAGTTTCGCCTCAGATCGACCCGCTAATACCACATTTGCGCCTTCTTCCAGATACCGTTTCGCAGTGGCTTCCCCAATCCCCCCCGTAGCACCTGTAATTAATGCGGTCTTACCTGACAATCTCCCCATAGCTCACTCTCCTTTATTCAACGGAATGTGTCATACCTTCCTCTCAGAAATACTTCATTCACTCCCTTAGAACATATCCGGTTCATTAGTCAGGTGCGGTCCATCTGGACACGGTTGACAGACCGCATTGTTGATGCCTCCCCGCGAAGTGTGTGGAGCGTTATTCGTTTTGTCAATTCGGCATCACTGCTGACAGGTACTAAGAGATGATCAGAACTTCGCTTACCTAAGACCCCATTATTGTCTCGCTCGGCACCCGGACTTATCTGCTTTATTTGTTCCGTTAGACTTGAGTTGCCTTGTGCTCGGGGATCCATGAATGGGAAAAATGAGATCACCCCGTGTAAAACGATGCCTAACAGCATCGCGAAGGCCCGCAGCGCATCCAAGTCATGATAACGCTTCTTTTCCAGAACCGGCGGTCGTAATCTGGATTCAATCAGAGGTGGTTGTTTCACAAAACTTTTCCATCCTTAAGACAGCATTGCGACGATTCTGGGACAAGTCTGCTGGATCCGGCCTTTCACTCAATGGCACGAGCTTATGGGGAAATATTGTCCTATGTCATACTAACTGGGACACCCATTGCGTAACAGATTCTCTTTCTTCTGTTAACAAGGAGGTCTTCACCTCCCTGGTTCAAAAGTCCTGTTTATTTGTAACGGGCACTCGGTATTACCGTCTACTATACTGTTGAGGTACCAACCCGTTAGATCCGTAAAAGACAGGGCTATTGTCAACGGTTATCTTGAAATGAAGGCAAACAGATGAGTTTAGATTCTTCCGCAAAGTTCGAGCGGAAGTCGGTGATCGACCTTCGGTCTGATTTCCTTTCCCGACCAACGCCAGCCATGATCGAAGCGATGGTTCATGCCTCCCGAATTCCGGGTGATTTTGATTCGCGAGAGGATCCAACCGTACGTCGACTTGAAGCACTTGCCGCCGAGGTGCTTGGGAAACAGGATGCCTTATTTGTGCCGACCTGCATGATGGCGAATCAGATTGCTATTCACCTTCATTGTCGCCCTGGTGAAGGTTTTGTCACCGAGGCTGAGGCCCACGTGGTGACGTCCGAATCAGACGCTGCCTCGGCGTTGAGCGGCGCTATGCCAATCCAGATTCCAGCCGTACAGGGCGCCCTCGATGCGGACGCACTTACTACGGCAATCGAATCTGTTGATCGTCAACATGGCCGCCCCGTTATGGTATTACAGGAGAATACGCATGTCCGTTCAGGGGGGCGAGTTGTCAGTCTGGATCACATGGCACGAATTTCAGACATAGCCAGCGCGTACGGCGCAGCCACACACCTGGACGGTGCACGCATATTCAATGCTGCAGTAAGTCTCGATCGACCTGCTCGCGATCTTGCTGCGCAGGCACAAACCGTAGCATTTAATCTAAACAAGGGACTAGGTGCACCGATCGGTGCCATCCTGGCTGGTTCAAGCAGTCTGGTAACCGAGGCGGTGAGGGTACGCCAGATGTTCGGTGGTAACTGGCGCCCTGCCGGTATCCCGGCAGCAGCCGGAATCGTTGCTCTGAATACCATGATTGACCGCCTGATCGAGGATCATGCTCGTGCCGGACGGCTCGCAAAGGGAATCTCAGCAATAGGCGGAATCAGGACGGAGGAAGAGTCCACAGAGACGAATATAGTCTTAGCCGAACCAACAACCATGACTCCCGAAGCTTTCGTTGGCGCACTTTCAGAAAAAGGCATTCTGACACTGCCATTTGGACACCGTGTACGTTTTGTTACTCATTATGAAGTTACCGATGATGGGATTGATCAGGTACTCTCTGCTATCCGCGGGATCCTCCATGGAGAAAAATATGACTCATAGGTTGGGCGTTGACATTGGAGGGACCTTTACCGACTTTGCTTTGGTCGATGATGAGACCGGATCGTTGGCGGTTCACAAGCAGTTGACTACCCCCCATGACCCATCGGAAAGTGTCTTGACGGGGCTCACTGCCCTGTTGGACCAAACCGGCATTCCGATCACCAATGTTTCCGCCGTTGCGCATGGTACCACCCTGGTTACTAATGCTGTAGTCGAACGACAAGGAGCGACTACCGGAATGCTGGTCACCAGTGGGTTCCGCGACGTACTCGACATCGCTATGGAACGCAGATTTGATTTGTTTGACTTGCGACTGGAGTTTGCCGAACCTGTGGTACCACGGGCACTACGAGTTGAGATTGATGAACGAATGATGTTCGATGGGCACAAACGAACACCGCTGAAGGAAACTGAGGTCGAAGCCGCCGTTACGCGACTGATCGAAGAACACGGAATAGAATCCTTAGCCATTTGCTTCCTGCATTCCTATGTCGATCCCTGCCATGAGCAACGCGCCCGTGACATTGTAAAAACCAGATTCCCCCATCTGCACGTCACCCTATCTTCGGAAATGTTGCCGTTCATGCGTGAATACGAGCGATGGTCAACGACCACCGTCAACGCTTATGTTCAGCCACTTACGAATCATTATCTTGAGAATCTGGAAGCTGGTCTCGTTGACATGGGTTTCGCCGGTCGGCTGCTGATCATGACGTCATCCGGTGGCATGGTCACCCCGATGATTGCACGACGTTTTCCCGCAAGACTGATCGAGTCCGGTCCCGCTGCCGGCGCGCTTATGGCTGCTTTTCTCGGAGAGCATCTGAATGAATCCAATCTTTTGTCTTTCGATATGGGAGGGACGACAGCTAAGGGAGCGCTGATTCGTGATGGTCGACCTCTGCGGCGATATGAGTTTGAGGTGGCACGAGAGTATGAATTCAAACCAGGCAGTGGTCTCCCTCTACGAATTCCCGTAATCGACATGATTGAAATAGGTGCAGGAGGTGGTTCCATTGCCTCCGTTGACAATCGTAAACTTTTGGCCGTGGGACCGCGCAGTGCCGG
>CAXEIY010000053.1:0-5776 GCA_963996245.1 uncultured Planctomycetia bacterium
ATCCTGTTGCCTTGGATGCAAGAGCCGAAGAACGACTCACCCGTGGATTCATCTCGATTACGATCATTTCTCCGTCTTCAGGATTGATCGCAAATTGGATGTTTGATCCTCCTGTTTCAACGCCAATTTTTCTCATAATCGCAATCGAGGCATCGCGGAGACGTTGATACTCTTTGTCTGTTAAAGTTTGTGCAGGAGCAACGGTGATGGAATCGCCGGTATGCACCCCCATGGGGTCAAAATTTTCAATCGAGCAGATGATGACGACATTGTCAGCGTGGTCACGCATGACCTCGAGCTCATATTCCTTCCAACCCAAGACCGATTTTTCAATTAATACCTGATGGGTTGGGGATAGCTCCAGACCTCGTTCTACGAGGCGATCAAATTCTTCTCGATTGTAAGCCAGTCCACCGCCAATTCCTCCCAAAGTAAAACTGGGTCGCAGGACGCAGGGAAGACCGAGTTGTTCACGCAATTCCCTGGCTTCATCCAGACTTTCGGCAAGTCCGCTGTCAGGTACATCTAATCCCAATTCCAGCATGGCCATTTTGAATTCTTCACGCCTTTCAGCGCGCGCAATGACATCCGCACGTGCACCGATTAACTCCACACCATGCTTTTCAAGATCACCATGATTCCATAAATCCATGGCAACATTTAAACCGGTTTGCCCACCTAACGTAGGTAAAATGGCGTCCGGTTTCTCTTGTTCAATGATTTTGACAATCACTTCTCGGGTAATCGGCTCAATGTATGTCCGATCACTCATTTCCGGATCCGTCATAACAGTAGCGGGATTGGAATTGACAAGAATGACTTGATATCCTTCTTCCCGGAGTGACTTGCAAGCCTGGGTTCCCGAATAATCGAATTCACAGGCCTGGCCAATCACGATGGGGCCGGACCCGATGATAAGGATTTTGTGCAGGTCTTCACGTCGTGGCACGATGCGGTTTCCTAGCCTCTCAGAACATGATCAACGAGAACAGGTTACATGTTGTCAGCACACATGAGTTATCTTCTTCGCGATATCATTATGCCCGCTTCTTACGGAAAGTGGTATGTTGAAAAGGAGGGTTTTTTGTCGGAGAGATGGTTCCTTGAAATTTCAAGTACTCTCTCGTAATTCTTGTAAACTTTCCACCTTAATTTTATTGGATAAGATCGTTTTCAAGTCTATGTCGGTCTTGCTATCAGCTCTTTCTCTTCGTTTGATCTGGTTCCGGTTTCGTTTGTGAGATGTTGCCTTGCGTTTCCCAAGAAGTTCCAGAAGGTGTCGCGGTCGATGGTGGCTGGTTGCCGCAGCGCTGCTTTGGAGTACAAGCGGTGCCTTTGGAAAAAGCCCTTTGCTGGTGGCATTACCTGAAGAATTAAGAGGACTGATTGTTGCATTCTTCCGTGCATTCTTTGCTTTCTTGGTGTTGGTTCCTTTCATTCGCCCGTCCATGATCCGCTGGAATTTAGCACTCATTCCTTTGTTGGCCTGTTTTACTGTTATGAATGTTCTGTTCATTTCTTCCATGACCTACACCACAGCTGCCAACGCGGTTGTGTTACAATATACGGCCCCGCTATGGATGTTTCTGGGAGCTATCTTCTTATTGCAGGAACCGTTTGATCGAAAAAATCTGGTTTCGCTCGCATTGGGGTTGGGCGGGGTAGCGTGGTTGATCGGTGGAAGCTGGAACAGTCCGGATACCATGGGAATCCTGATGGCGTTAGGGTCTGGTGTTGCCTATGCTGGAGTGGCACTGTGTCTCCGTTATTTGCGCGAAGAATCCCCGGTTTGGCTGATTACCATGTGTCATCTGATCAGCGCGCTGGTTCTGTTACCATGGATGGTTCATTCCGGAGTGTTATCACAGATGGAAGGGTGGTCAGTATATCCCGTCCCTCTGTTGTCATGGAGTTTATTGACGGTCCTTTTTCTTTTTGGTGCTCTTCAGATGGCGGTTCCCTATGTCATGTTTTCGAAGGGGGTTCAGTCGATCAGTTCTCAAGAAGCCGGCATCATTACTCTGATTGAACCGCTCACCAATCCCTTGTGGGTTTATCTTCTTTGGGGGGAGCGTTTTAGTTCAGCCACTTTGTGCGGTGGGGCACTCATTTTGAGTGGATTAATACACCGATTATTTTATGATTCCCAAGATGCAGCCTGAGATGACGGATCAACAAGGGACATCTCGAATATTGGTTCAGCGAATCCTTATGGTGACCGTTGTTGTTGTGGCTGTAGGGATGCTTGTTTTGAACCTCTGGCGTTATCATTCCTTTCGTACTGCATGGCCATTGGATTTGGCATTTTTCAATCATCAGCTCTGGAGTTTGACACACGACAGCTCGGAATTGACTCTTCAACCGGGAAATTTTTACGCGACAGAGGGACCAGAGCCCTGGCGGATGGCCCAGATGAGACTGCTGACGTGGCTCTTGATGCCAATTTATTATTTTGTTCCCGGGATCCCTACCTTATTCGTGATTCAGAGTCTGGGCTGTGGCTTGTCTTTGATTCCGCTTTATCGGATAGCCAGTCGTCAATCAAGAGATCCGTTTTGGGCTTTGATGGCGGTCCTTTTCGTAGCGTTTTCGTGTCCATTGTGGATGGTCGGTACTCTGGACTTTCGTTACCTGACCCTGGGGATTCCTTTCGCGCTCGCGGCTTATGATGCATTGGAGGAAAGGAAAAGAGGATGGTTTATGTTTTTCGCGGTCTTTGCGATGATGTCTCGTCATGTATTCGCAGTGCTTTTGGCCGCTCTGCTGATCATTGATTTCCTCGGCCCAACTCTATTGCGCATTATCTGTCAGAAGCGTGTCCCATCCAGACCACCGGTTTGCCTTTCCTGGTTTGTTGGTCCACTTTTACTGTGTGTGGGGTGGTTGGTCCTGGATCAGTTATGGCTTTACGCCAGCTATGGGAGTGCAACCCTCCTGCATTATTGGAAAGGAATGCAGGATCCAGCTGCCGTCACTTCACGTCTGGATTGGCCTATATATACTGTTTTAAAAGGGCAGTATCCGTTCCTTGTACGATACGCTGCTGCAATGATTCCTGCATTACTGGTCCTTTATACGAAAGGGTTCACGGTACTGCTGGTAACTCTGCCGGCGCTGCAGATGGGACAGTGGGCATTTCATCCTGCTGATCACTTCACACGTTATAGTGTTCCTGCTGTTGTTGTGATGTTGATAGCGGCAGCGACATTGTTTGGCCGAATGGGCGCATTTCAGAGAGCAAATCAAACGAAGTATGTCCCTCTGCTGGCCATTATCCTGATGACCACTGGTGTTACATCGACGTTGCTTTTACTTTGGGATGTCACCAGTATGCCGAGTGGCTTCAATCGTGAGGAACGTATGGAACTGGAGAAGGTGTTTAACCTGATTGACAGCAAAGAAAGTGTGCTGGCTGCCCATACGGAAGCGTATGGAACCTATCATCTCTGGAACTCTGACTATCGTGATCAGACAGCAATGTATTTTGAGGCTTATAGCGTGCTTGCTCGCTTGTCCTCAAGAACACGAATTTTCGATTATCGTCAATTACCCATGACTCGAGGTGAAAATAATAAGCTCCGAAAACTCCAGTTAACGGAAGTTATGAACGAGGTAGATTGGTGTTTTGTGAGTCAACTGGGTAATCGAGATGCGGTTTCTCAAAGGGTGCGCAGGTCCATACAAAGTAATAGAACCTTTGAGCCGGTTCTGCAAATGGGACGACTTGAAGTCTATCGGCGTGTAACTCCGGTTACGGGCCAAACGCCATAGGACACCTTGGGCAGTGGCCAATGAGTTGTGACTGGACTACGAGGTGAATTCATCCAGAATCTCTTCGCTGACATAGATGGGGAGTGGTGGCTGTCTGGTAACCGCCACGGCAATCGCGTCACTTGGACGGCTGTCAACCTCGATTAGTTTGCCCTGATACCGAATGCGTAACGATGCAAAATAGGTATGTTCCCGGAGCTCGCTGATGAAAACGTCTTCCAGTTCTCCATCCATTTCTTCTACCACATTGACTACGAGATCATGGGTAAGAGGGCGCGGGGTCATGAGTCCTTGAATACGTTGTTTGATCATGTTTGCTTCAAAAAATCCGATTAATATGGGGAACTTTCGCCTTTCTCGTTCCACGTTGGGTTCTGATTCACGTAAATAAATAACCTGATGATCGTTTACTTCGCTGATAATGATCCGTGCAAGTTCCATTCGTATGAGCACAGGGCAAATCTCCGACAGTCCTAGGGGTTAAATTACTGATCTGGTATGTTCGTGATGCATCCATATCTAGCTGGAAATCGTATAATAGATTATACTCACGCCTAAAAAATAGTGTCTATCTATTCTCCCACAGTAGTTCGAAAGTCATCTGTCCCGTTTTCCGCGAGACTCGGTCTTTCTAAGTCTCTGGTATTCTAGCACAGACATTTTCCGAGTTGTTATTCTCTGTGTTGGCAGTCGGAGTCACCGTTGAACGCAATACAGATATAAGGATGGCTTTCCGAGTCAATGTTGATGCTGGCTGCTCATTTGATACAACCTGGTAAAATTGAGATCATTGAAGTTCCCAAGCCGACGCCTCGTTGCGGTGAACTCGTGGTACGGGTAGATTGCGCTTTGACCTGCGGGACCGACCTCAAGGCCTATCGTCGTGGCCATCCATTGATTCCCATGCCAGGGCCCTTGGGGCATCAGTGGACGGGAGTAATCGATCAGGTTGGTGATGAGGAAACAACATTTAAGATAGGAATGCCCGTTATGGGTACGAACAGTGGTCCGTGCCTAAAATGCCATTTTTGTCGCAAACAGCGCTACAATTTGTGTCCGCTTATCCATGAACTCGTCCTGGGAGCGTTTGGTGAGTATCTGTTAGTTCCTCAACATGTTGCCTCACAAAACGTGTTACCTCGTCCTGAGAATATATCTCCTGTCCGTGCTGCATTTTTGGAACCGGTAAGCTGTGTGATACATGCATTACAGCAAATCCGGTGGGATCGCGTTCATCGGATTTTAATTCTCGGACTAGGCTCCATGGGAATTTTGTTTGCTCGATTAATGAGCGCTTTTTCTCCTGCCGCGTGCGTGGGAGCAGGGAAGGGAGGGCAAAGACTTTCACTGGCCGAGAGTTCAGGGCTTGAAATCGTACTGGATAGGGCGTCTGAGACTACCGTTGACTCCATTATTCAGGCCGGGCCTTTTGATCTAGTGATCGAGTGCACGGGTAAACCGGAAGGTTGGGAAGAGGCACTAAACATTGCCGAATCGGGTGCTCAGGTAATGTTGTTTGGTGGCCTGCCCAGAGGTACCCAGTTCTCGGTGGATACGTATCGCGTACACTATGAAGAACTACATCTTATGGGGAGTTTCCATTTTGGACCACCGGATGTCCGACAAGCTGCCGAATGGATTGTGGATAAACCATTACAAGTGGAAGATCTGGTTACGGATCGTGTAGGCCTGAGAGAGTTGGAAACGGTTTTGAAATCAATGGCAGAAAATCAAGGTGTGAAATATGCAATCGAACCGTTCAACTGATATGGCTTCCATCGAATGATGTAGTAGCAGATGATGGATAAATGCATTTGCAGTTCCGAGTGTTAATCAAAAAGGTACAGGCTCTTACGGAGAATAGGAAACAACGATCTGATGAGTGATAATCTTACAGGTAAATTGAAGTTGGGTTTACCCGCAGGCAGTCTACAGGAATCCGCCGGGCGATTATTCCGCCAGGCAGGTTACAATATCTCTTTCAGTTCCCGATCATACCATCCGG
>CAXEIY010000054.1:0-16679 GCA_963996245.1 uncultured Planctomycetia bacterium
ACTTCTCGCACGGGACGTCCCGTGAAAATCACCGATAACGGCCAATTGATCAAGCCACTTCTCGGTTGACAAAAAAACATCCGAAACGGTACCCCATCGTGTGATTTGAAACAGAGGGCCTTGCTCACTGTATCTGCGTGCGTTTGCACCGCTCTATTGCTCTCATGAACCCCCTCATACCCCGGCTACACCCGCCCAATCTCCTTTGACGGGAAAACCGACTTCCTCACTTCTCAAAAGCAGGATCACCGTGTAAGCGCCTGATGCCGACAGCTACGCTTGACACAATTTGGCAATCACCCTAGTCTTACGGCCTCTTCATTGCGGATGGATTCGCATACAGGGCAAACAAAGGAGTGTTTGATGGCCCAGAGTGACGTCGCGCCTGCTTCAGTGAAACAACCCGTTCGGTTTGTCGACCTCACAAATCAACACACGTTAGCAAAATCAGAACTTCAAACCGCTATTCTGCGAGTTTTGAACTCACAACAGTTCATACTGGGGTCAGAAGTTGAACAGTGTGAACATTCCATCGCGTCTCACTCTGGTGCAGAATACGCGATTGGCTGCGCCTCCGGGACCGACGCGCTGCTGCTTTCTCTAATGGCACTAGAACTTGGTCCCGGCGATGAAGTCATTACGAGCCCATACAGTTTTTTCGCAACAGCCAGTTCCATCTGGAGAACCGGTGCACAACCAGTATTTGCCGATATCGAACCCGACACATTCAACCTGGACCCTAAGTCAGTCGAATCGGTGATCAGTCCTCGAACACGTGCCATTGTTCCCGTTCACCTGTTTGGACACTGCGCGGACATGGACACACTCAACACACTGGCCTCAGCTCATCAAATTCCGATCATAGAGGACGCCGCACAGGCCTTTAGTGCAGAATACCATAACCGTCGTGCCGGTTCACTCGGCACCTTGGGCGCCTTCAGTTTTTTTCCGACAAAGAACCTGGGTGCCATGGGAGATGCAGGTGCCATCACCACCAGTGACGCGACATTAGCCAAACGCCTGCAAAGACTCCGTGTCCACGGTATGGAACCGAAGTATTATCATTCGGAAGTAGGCCTCAACAGCCGCTTGGATGCTATCCAGGCCGCCGTTATATCGGCCAAACTTCCTTTCATTGAAACATGGACACAATCACGACGTGACAATGCCGAGCAGTATCACCAGCTTTTCCGAACCCACGAGACGTCCCCGTATATTACACTACCCCTTGAAAAGCCAGGGTGTCGGCATGTATGGAATCAATACGTCATCCGGGTTCCACAGGATCATCGTGATACCTTGAAAGATCACCTCCATAACGAAGGGATCGGATGTGAAATTTACTATCCGATTCCACTTCATCGACAACCGTGCTTTTCCAAACTCGGTTATCGGGAAGGATCGCTTCCCATCAGTGAACAAACCGCGAAAGAAAGCCTTGCACTACCCATTCATCCCGACCTGACGATCGATCAGCAAGATCGAGTCGTTTCAGAAATCGCGGCTTACTTCGATCGAATACAAAAACAATCGAGAAATGTACTGCGCGGTCCCGCCTACCTGCGTCGTGTTCAAGAATCACACCCCGTACCCGAAAACGAGACTCCGCCATCACGATCCCAAGGTTAGGCATTCGCATTACAGCTTGATAAAACATGGCTTCCTGCCATCGATCGAATTCCCTGAATGGATCATCTTCCCAATCAGTCCTTTTCACACGCGCACAGGATACGGAAACAGGTTTTGATACAACAGGAACCTTCCTGCGTTCCGTCTCCGATTACCTAACCTGTTTCACACAGATATCATCATGAGCCTGTTGCAACAAATAGAGGATCGTTCCGCCCATATTGGGATTATTGGCCTCGGCTATGTCGGACTGCCTTTAGTCCATGCCTTCGCACAAGCAGGATTTCAGGTAACGGGATTCGACACCGACCCTGACAAGATCTCATTACTGGCAAGTGGTAACAGTTACATTGCCCACATTCCAGACCAGTCCATCCGCGATCTGATTTCGGAAAAACGATTTCTTCCTACTCATAATTTCGATGCTATTCAACAACTGAATGTCGTTGTAATTTGCGTTCCAACCCCCTTACAGGAAACTCGGGAACCGGATCTAAGCTACGTAAAAAGCACCGCTACCTGCCTCGCCGGACATCTTCAGCGCGGACAGCTTGTCGTCCTCGAAAGTACCACATATCCTGGTACCACAGAACACGTGGTAAAACCCCTTCTTGAATCCAGTGGACTGAAAGCGGGAACCGATTTTTATCTTGCCTACAGTCCAGAGCGTGAAGACCCGGGGAATGCACAACGATCCGCCGCCCTGATTCCAAAAGTAATTGGCGGAATGGACTCCATTAGTGGTGACCTTGCAACTGAACTTTACCGACAGGTGGTTGTTGACGTCGTCCGGGTCTCAAACACGATGGTTGCAGAAGCCTGCAAGATTCTGGAAAACACCTACCGTGCCGTAAATATTGCGATGGTTAATGAATTAAAGGTCCTTTTTACCCACATGGGAATCGACATCTGGGAAGTCATTGACGCAGCGAAAACAAAACCTTTTGGATTTCAGGCTTTCTATCCTGGACCGGGTCTGGGTGGGCACTGTATTCCAATTGATCCCTTTTATCTGGCATGGCTTGCAAAGCAACAAGGACTGACCACTAGATTTATAGAATTGGCAGGTGAAATCAATACGGCCATGCCTCAATATGTCATCCAACGAGTTACGGATGCACTTCACGTACGAAACAAAGCGTTGATTGGCAGCAAAATCCTCGTATTAGGAGTGGCCTATAAAAAGGATGTCGATGACCCACGTGAATCGCCCTCTTTCCCGATTATTGAAACACTCATCTCGCGCGGTGCCCAGGTCACCTATAACGACCCTCATATTGCACGACTGCCACAGATGCGTAACTACCAGATACGAATGGAATCACAACCACTGACAGTGGATTCGGTCCATGCTCAAGATTGTGTACTTCTCTTAACAGATCACTCGGACTACGAGTTATCATGGATTCTTGAGCATTGCCAATTATTGGTCGACACACGCGGGGCAACCCGAAAAATGGATGCCTACCGAGACCGCATTGTTTCGGCCTGAGATCGAAACGCCGAATGCACTTTGCGTTTTCATGTCTATTCGGCTCAATGACAAGGTCAGATAGTTCCATTAGAACGTGACTTCAGAAAAACCCGTAACGGCACGGTTGTTTTCGGACCGTCACCGCGCTATTTTTGATCTGAACGGCCAAACCATCACGGGAATCAATCCGCTACTTCAATCCGTCTTCGTCCGGCTTTTCATCCTTTTCTTTTTGCTCGGACTTCCCCTGCTCTTCCCCACCCAGATTCTGAAGCAGATTCATTACGCTGTTCACATGAATCAGACGTGGACCAAAACGGTCCACAAACTCGTTCAACACGAATTCAGCATCTACCAGATCTTCTCCGTTGTCCATGATGTGTTCAGCAAGCTCAGAAAGAAACGCTTTGTGTACGTCCTCAAAAACTTTGACCGCTTGAGCACATTGCTTGGTCAAATAGGGATTTTCCTTACGCCATTTCTTTACAGCCTGTTGTCTTTGCTGCTGAACGTTCTGGTTCAGAACCACCATCTGCCGAGTTAATTCCAGCTGCTCTTTCGCCAGAGAATTGAGCTGTTGAAGCTGCTTTAGCAATTCAATCTGAACCTGGTCAGCTGACGAAGCAGATGAGGGTAGTGGTGAACCCGCTGACACATCTACTTGAATCGCAGTTCGGGAAGGCGGCACCGTTTGATCAGACATCACATTTTCCCCCAGTTATTACTCTTCGTATTATAGGGTAATCAAGCCTGCCCCGCTATCGTTAAATTACCTCTCATCCATGCACGCGGGTTACACTCTCAGCTGCCACCGACTAAATTCGCCTGATAGGAACCTTTCTGACCGATTCACAGAATGGCGATTAACCTATGAATGGATCAATCCCTTACAGGAGGAGGAGAAAAGTCAGCAGCCTGCATGATCTGGTTTCGCTGGGCAACAATGAGCTCCTTTACTCGTGGCAGGTATTGCTTAATCCAGCGATCGTCATTTCGAAAAGACTGTTTGGCCGTTTCCATGTGTGACCAGTCTCGATAGGCCCAAATGTGCACAATTTGGTTCAGTACTCCCACTTCTGTGAAATACCACCCTACCAGTATCACTCCGTAATCCTGGCGTACAGGCAACGCCAGCTCACGGACCGCATCCATGTAGGCTGAAGTACACCCGGGTTTTAAATCGTAAGTTCGCATATCGAAAATCATGAATCACCTCTCTGACAATGACATTCTTGACCAAAGTCTTCACGCGTGCTAACAACGAGAATAGGATAATCATCCGTACGGGTGTATCCATGTGAAACCCTACCGATGCCAACTGCCTGTTTTCTCGGAGCCACGGTTGTGATGTCACCATCAAAATCACCTGCCCAACCATCCCACAATCTTCCACAAAGGGAACTCACCCTCTGGGATTCGGTTGCCATCATTGTTGGAATTATTGTTGGCGCCGGTATATTCCAAACGGCTCCCATGATTGCTGGTGGGGTGTCCAGCGGGCTCCAGTTACTCTTGGTTTGGGCAGTTGGAGGCGCGCTCTCTGTTATAGGTGCCCTCTGTTACGCTGAGCTCGCTACGGCATTTCCTCGCGTTGGGGGGGACTATGTTTATTTGAACCGGGCTTACGGCAACTGGGCTGGATTTCTTTTTGCCTGGGCCCGACTTTCCATCATTCAGACAGGTTCTCTCGGATTACTCGCATACGTATTTGCCCGCTACGCTAATACTATTTTGCCTCTTGAAAAGCTAGTTCCAGCCACGTGGAACTCAGAATTACTCTACGCACAACTGGTCATCGTAGTTCTCAGTCTTCTCAACCTTGTAGGTACACGGCAGGGAAAATGGAATCAACGCATCCTAACCTCTGCAAAAGTTCTTGGACTAGGAGCTATTGTTCTGGTTGCATTTTTGTTCACATCAAACAGCCCCCTTCTTACCGAAACGGTCTCTTCTGAAGGATCCTGGTCAGGAATAGAATTCGCCCTCATTCTGGTAATGTTCACCTATGGAGGCTGGAATGAAGCTGCTTACGTCGCGGCAGAAGTCCAAAACCCGAACCGAAATATCGTTCGTTCACTCGTCATCGGGACCACGATTGTGACGGGACTATATCTCCTAATCAACTCGGCCTATCTGTACGTTCTAGGTCTGGAAGGCCTGCGTCAAACACAAGCGGTGGCCACTGATGTTGTCTCCGGTGCTTTGAACTTACCAGACAGTTCCGCAACCCCGGCACTGATTATGAGCCTGCTTGTCATTGTTTCCGTACTGGGAGCCATCAACGGAGAAATTTTTACCGGAGCACGTATCTCATATGCGTTGGGAGAAGAACACCGTGTTTTTCATTTTCTAGGCACTTGGGATAACAAGAAAAACAGTCCAACTCGCGCCATTATCGCACAAACATTCATTACGTTCGCACTGGTAACTACAGCCGGAATCTGGGGCGGGGAGTCCGGATTCGACAATCTCATGAAGTTTACTGCTCCCATTTTCTGGGTGTTTTTCACACTGACGGCCGTCTCTGTGATTGTGCTTCGACAGCGTGAACCAAACCTCGAACGCCCCTTTCGCACCCCCTGCTACCCTCTACTACCCCTGCTCTTCTGTGCTGCTTGCCTGTTCATGTTGTATAGCAGCGGGACATACGCCTGGTCTAGCGAACATCCACATGACCGGGTGTGGTTGGGCATTGCCGCTACCATCCTCTTAGCGGGACTTCCCCTCTATCTCTTTTCACGATATCTGACCGGGTCGATGGGAAATCCGACCAACAATCCCCACACTTAAATCCGCCTACAGTCGGACCTCTAACGCTTGGGACGATTGTCAGATTCTTGTCAACTTTGCACTCCCCCTAAACGATACACTAGTTAAATAACAACTAGATAGACTGCGTCGAATTAGTGATATGGGGTCATATAAATCACATGGTATCGATTAAGAAGTTTATATAGTTTTTGATTATTCTAATAAAATAGGTAATATATATCGTTTGAGCAGCTATTTGATCATACCCCAAAGCTGAATACAAACGGGATGGAAGAGTGAAGTGGATGAACTCAACTGAAAACATATCATTCCGTACTGACACTAGCCACCAGATGTCTGATCTCGACGCCATAAAGGTATCTCTCCATTCGCTCAGCGTAATCGCTCTCGGATGGAAGAATCTGAATCTTGATGGTACATCAACCAACGATTCCTGTGCAGAATACTCGACCTTCCTTCAGCCGGATCCGGCAACAACACTGGGTGAACAATTCCTGAAAATCGCCCAAATACGTGGGAGCTATCCAGCCGTCATCACCCCTGAACAATCATTTTCCTACCAATGGATTCTTGAGGCTGCTCAAACCGTTCGGTCTCATCTGGAAAACGATCCGAATTTTCAACCCGGTAGTCCCGTTGCCATGATGGTAAACAACTCACCGGAATACTTAGGTATCTATTACGGGATTCTGCTTGCACAAGGCGTGGCTGTCCCCCTGCCTCCCGACGTAGAAATCGATCGGCTGGCCTTTGTGGTTGATGCGTGCGATATCACCACCCTTATGACCACTCCGGACATCGCCAGACGACGTCACACGGACATCGGGAAAAAGGTGAAACAGATCAACCGACTGTCATCCAGCCCTCTCCCACCCCAATTTCCTGATTCGGGAGAAGACCTCGCCACCATTTTATTCACATCCGGCTCCACCGGTGCTCCAAAGGGAGTGATGCTCAGCCATAAAAACCTGATGTCAAACAGCCTGAGCATCATTGACTATCTGGAATTAGACAGTACCGAGCGTGCCCTTGCTGTCCTCCCTTTCTGCCACACTTTCGGGAACTCCGTACTTCAGAGCCATGTGCTGACAGGAAATACGCTAGTGCTGGGCGCAAACATTGCCTTTCCCGGTTCTATCCTGCAAATGATGGAACAGTATGAATGCACCAGCTTCTCTGCCGTGCCTGAAGTTTTCCACTTCCTGCTCACCCGAACTTCTCTGGGCGAAAATCAATCTCCCAATCTGCGTTACATGTCCGTTGCGGGGGGCGCACTGAGCAAAAAGGACACAGTTACTCTCTCCGAACGTATCCATCCGGCAAAACTCTTTGTCATGTATGGCCAGACGGAAGCCACGGCACGTATCTCTTATCTCCCGCCGGACCTGCTAACCGAAAGGCTTGGTTCAGTCGGAACAGGACTGAAAGGCCACGAATTACAGGTAGTCAACCATCAGGGCGAACCCGTCCGTCCCGGTGAGCGCGGTGAGATTCGTACTCGAGGCCCCAACATCACAAAAGGATACTGGAAGGACCCCGAAACGACTGCTCAGATTATACGTCAGGGCTGGCTCTATACTGGAGACCTGGCAACGATTGATGCTGACGGGTTTGTATACCCCGTTGGAAGAAGCAATGCACTGTTGAAAATAGGTGGCCATCGCTTTCACCCGAATGAACTCGAAACCTTTATTCAAAAGCGATTTACCTCTACCCGGGCTGTTGTCGTCGGATACGAATGTTCACATTTGGGCACACGACTTGCTTTGTATGCAAAATCAGAAGATCCCGATCATGTGATCTCCTCCGATGCCATAGCCGCAGTATGCAGACAACAATTACCCACACACAAGATACCTACCTATATCGAGATTTTGGACGAGTTCCCTCTGAATAGTTCTATGAAACTGGACAGGCCTGCCTTATCACAGCGTGCATCTCAGCGGAATATACTCGTCGCTCATTGAGGAACATGGGAGAAAACTAGATGGAAATAATTGACACCATCGAACATGAATTAACCGGTTTCATCGCCAAACGTGCACAGGTTGACTATCCGCTTAAGCCAGATACCGATCTGCTGGAAGAAGGAATACTGGACTCCCTGATGATGATGGATCTGGTCGCACACCTTGAATCGCAGCATCATGTCAGCCTGGGAGATCGTGATCTATCCCCACGGCATTTTCGAACCGTTTCTTGTCTCGCGGCACTGGTAGCGCAAAAACAGGACAGTCTCAACCATTGACACGAGACGTCCCGTCGATATGACTCTTCACCGAAGAAACAGGAATGACCTGGGAGAAACCGTTGTGAAATGGCCCCTTGAAAATTCTCCGATTCCGGACTCAGAGCTCCCACTTTATAACTCGTACTATCTGCACGCCTGCCGTACACCGGAAGATCCTGCCATGATTTGGGGAACGGAGGTTGAAGTAAGTAAACTTCAGGACTATCTTCGCATCGCCAATCGAGAAAGCTCATTTCTTCTGACCACCAGCCACATTCTGATTCGTGCTGTTGCCAAGGCGCTGGAAAAACATCCGGACTTCAACCAGCGGGTAGTTGGCAAACGCATTTACCGATTCAAGGCTATCCATGTATTGATGGCGATGCAGGACCCTCGTGAACAACAGGCGGAACTACTCCTTGTGAAAGATGCCAACCAGCGATCTCTTTCCGACATAGCACAGACCATCTGGAAGCATCATCAGGATGCCGCGCGGGGCAATTTCACTTACCAGAAGGAAAAACAAACTTTTCGATTTTTTCCACAACCGATAGGACGATGGATTCTAAACTTCCAACAGTTTCTGAGTAATCGTTTCCACCTACCAGAAACCAGTATGTGCGAAAGGCAACGATGCTCCCCGGTACTTGTCAATTATCTCGGATTTCGTGGTGCCCCACCCATGAAAATGTTCAAAGCCAGTCGATTCCCCAATGAAAGCCTGATGATGAACATTACGATGGGCCCTTCGGAATTACGGCCGATTGTCCAAAACGAACGCGTCGTAATACGACCTGTAGCACCTCTTTTTGTTCGTGCGGACCACCGTACAGTTGATGCCTACCGGATCGCCCAATTCACCGAAACGCTTCGTAGCTACATCAGTAATCCAGATCAAATGGACGTCCAAACGGGAACCCGACAAGCAACCTCGAACACCAAACAGAACCGATCCGAAGCAAAACCGCCACCCGATGCTCGTGCTGCCGGAACCAAATCAAACACTCACCACACAACCTCAAGCCCTGCATGATCAGTCAAATCCGGATTTCCGTAGCCCGCTATTTCAAAGCAGTTGCCTTATAATGGCCACTCAGGCAGGGAATTTTTTGATCAGAAACGAACTCGTCAACTCTTGTAAAGCTGTTCGATTTCCTTCTTCCAGTTGTCTTCAATTTTTCTACGGCGAAGCTTCATGGTGGAAGTCACTTCTCCCTTTTCAAGACTGAATGGCCGTGCGATCAATCGCCATTTTCTCACCTTCTCTGAATGGCTCACAACATCCATCGCGTGTTTGACCTCCCGCTCGTAAAGGCTCATCATTTCCAACCACGATTTTCGGGAAATATCCTGTTCTATAAAATCCGCCATCTCATAATTACCTGGAAGTGATTCCCAGTCGGGTACGATCAACGCCACTAAAAATGGCCTACCTTCTCCGAAAACGCACGCCTGATCAATAACGGGCGAGTTCGTCAATAGTCTCTCAATATATTGTGGAGCGATGTTTTTACCGGTCGAAGTAACAATTAAGTCCTTCTTTCTATCCGTAATGGTTAGAAATCCTTCTTCGTCCAGCTCCCCCACATCTCCCGTTCTAAGCCAACCATCAACATCGATCGCCTCTAACGTTGCCTTCTCATTTCGCCAGTACCCCTTCATCACATGAGGGCCTCGCGTCATAATTTCTCCGTCGCCGGCAATGCGCACCTGAACTTCTGGAAGAGTCAAACCAACGGTTCCTATCTTGAATTTCTCTAATCGATTGAACGCAATAACGGGCGACGTTTCCGTCAAGCCATAACCTTCCATAATGGGAATCCCCGCATCCATGAACGCCTCTGCAATCTGACCGGATAACGGCGCACCACCAGAGGTAAGCCATCGCATCCGTGGTCCAAAATATTCACGAAGTGCCTCATTCCGTTCAGTCTGATCAAGCGGTTGAAAAGCACTCCACACTTTTTCAAAATAACGAGGAACTGCCGTTAACACCGTAGGCTTGAGTACCTCAAGGTCCTCTCCTATTTCGTCCAGTTCTGCACATAGGCAAAGAGTACTCCCTACAACTACATGCAGGTAATGATCTACCGTTCGCGCATACACATGGCTATAGGGCAACCAGTTCAACACCGTATCCTGATCGCAATAAGGTGCTACCCGTGCCATCGACTGCGCATTGGAAAAAAGATTTCCATGAGTCAGCATGACTCCTTTGGGCTCTCCGGTTGTCCCACTGGTATAAATGATGGTCGCTAAATCATCCGCACGTAACGGCGCACAAGAATCCCGCCACATTTGCATATCACAGTCTGCAACACCTCGACCTTGTTGAATCAGTTTTGACCAAGACACCATCTGCCGATCTCTGCAAGGAAAAACGATGTTGTCAAAGGGAATCACGAACTCCAGATCCGGCACCTGATCCAGAATGGGCAACACCTTGTCAACCTGCAATTGATTGGATACCAACAACACACGTGATTCGCTGTGGGCCAGTTGGAAAGCAATCTGTTCAGAAGATGAAGTGGTGTGAATCGGAACATCCACACCACCCATTGACAATACAGCAAGATCACTGATCAGCCATTCCATTCGATTTTCTGAAAGAATCGCAACGCGATCTCCCGGTTTCACAGATTGTTGCCGTAATCCAGCAGCCAGCGCGGATACATTGTTTGCATAGTGATTCCACGAACAATCAACAAACATGCCATTTTTCCTATACTTCAGTGCGGTTCGGGATCCGAGCCTCAATACCTGCTGATAAAACATTTCCACCAGATGCTGACAGGACATGACATTGAACCTTTACGTTGAAAAGGACGCTGGTTTCCATCGGAAACATTACGACGTTGATTATTACCTCGACTCCATACGGGGCAGCAGTTGTGGCCAGCTGGTAACAGTTCGTCTACGACATCCTACACCCTGTCTGTTATAATCTGGAATTGGGCTAACGGATACATGTCAAAGCCCGTACCTCTCCTTCACGCGTCCGACGCGAGGTGCACGTGAACCTATCCGGCATCAGTAAAACAGCACTCCTGACTGCAACTTCCATACACTGCCTATTCCTAATTGGAACTTCACCCAGTCTGGCCCAACCGTCTCGACAGACACAAAACCGTGGCGCCCCCGGTAAATCGGAAATCGGAGACATTAAACGCATCACCATCGGAATGCAAATCGAAACCGCTCGAGGCCTCTCTCCTCTTGTCATTCAACAATGGGCAGAAACGCTCACTCGTCTTCGAATCAAACCGCTTTCTATTCGCTCCTTTCGTGACCAGAGAAAACTGGAAATTACAGAAACAGCACAACCTCCATATCGTAAGATTCTCGTGAAAGGGCTCATCGACGCACGCGGACGACTGTTAGTTCCTAACCAGGTCTTCACTACGCGTGATCTCCGTCAACTTAGCCAATGGCTGAGTGAACTACGCAAATTCGGACCTCGCGGATCGCTCGAAGGTAAACCACTCTGGGGACTACCACCTAAACAGTGGCGCAACCTGCAAAAGCTCCTGGCTAAAACCTGGGCCCCCCAGCTCGACTTACTGCCTATGAAACAGAAAATAACTGAAATCCAACGTCTTTCGGGACTTCGCATTAAGATCGCTAACCAAGCCATACCCGAACTGCAACGCCCCGTTGACGATCCCTCTTCACCACGGCCCCCGCGTCAACTGAGCCAAGGCACAACATTGGCGTACTTTCTTCTCCAACATCATCTTGCTTTTACCGTCCACTTAACGCGTGATGGCGAAATTTGGCTGGAAGTTTTACCTCATGCCAGCTGTCCCTCGCCCTGGCCGGTAGGATGGCCAGCCCCACCTCCTCGTAAAATCGCACCTTCACTCATGGAATTCACTCCCCAGATTGAATTCGTCAATGCGGAACTACCTCGTGTTCTGGAGGCTATTGAAAAACAGACCAAAATCCCATTTCTATTCGATACTCCTGCCCTTGAAACTGACGCTATTTCCCTCGCAGATGTACGAGTCCGTTACAACAACAAACGATCTTTCTGGAAACAGGTGATTGATCGCTCTCTTTTTGAGGGGAAACTGAAGTCTGAACTACGAATGGACGAATCCGATCAGCCTTTTCTCTGGGTCAGTACCATACGATCATTCCGAAATAGAGCCACCGCAAAAGATCGAGGGCCCTCTTGAGCATCTCCTTTTGATCCTTCAGCAATCGCACGAACTAACGCGACTGCTGGATTTTTTCTTGCTTACAAAGAAGGATAATTGATGTACCCAGGTGAACAGGTCACAGCACTGCTTGAACAAATGAATATCAGTCATGTCGTATGGCTACCGGACAGTGAACTGGGGACCTGGGAAGAAGCCCTGCTCCGTGCTCCCTTCCTGAAACTGATCCGTGTCTGCCGTGAAGGGGAAGCCTGGGCTATCGCCGCAGGTCTGAAAATGGGAGGGAAAAATCCACTGGTCATTATTCAGTGTACCGGTCTGTTTGAATCCGGTGATGCCATGAGAAATGTATGTTTTGACTTGAAGCTCCCTCTTTTTGCAATCATCGGATATCGCAGTTATCTGGCCCAGGACAAACTTCCTGGGGACACCGCACTGAAGTTTACAGAACCGGTCCTTGATGCGTGGGAAGTTCCCTATCAACTCATCAAAAGCCAACAAGAACTTCCTCTTATAGTGGAACACTACCAGCGCTGCCTGCAGCAGAATACACCCGGTGCCATCTTACTGGCCGAAGGAAAAGTATAACCCTCAAAATGACTTTCCTCTTTATAACAAGGAGATGAATACATCGTGAATTCAAACTCCCCTGCCGGTATGAACCTAGTCGATGCATTGACGGCCCTAAATCAGTTCCGCAATCAAGCGGTCGTCATCTCAACAATGGGAGCCGCGCGAGAATGGCCTCGGATCTCCAATCACCCTCTCGATCTTGTCTACGTTCCCTCCAGCATGGGACAAGCTCCTGCACTCGGCCTAGGACTTGCACTGGCCTGCCCAGAACAACGGGTAATTATCATCAATGGGGACGGGTGTATGCTTATGAACCTGGGAACCCTCGTTACTATTTCTGCTGAAGCACCATCGAATTTTGTACTCGTCGTCATAGAAAACGGTGTCTACGAGGTAACGGGCAGACAGCCCACTGCAGCAAGCCCATCCATTCGGCCCGTTGATTCACAGGTGGATATGGTGGAAATGGCCCGAGCAGCTGGTTTTAAAAATGCCCACCGATATCGTGATCTCGAAACCTGGAAAACGGAAGCCGAGTCGGTCCTTCAGGAAGAAGGTCCGGTATTTATATGTCTGGAATGTGTCCCCTGTTCAGGTGACGCTTCGATCACCTCTCCCGGACCAATGCGGGAACGCCTGCCTCGATTCCAGCAGGCTTTAACAGAATAGAACTTCCTTCCCTATGAAATTGTGACGCTGTATTCTTTCCCATTACTGGATTCGTTTAAACCCGTTTTCAATAAGAATGCGAATCACTCGACGCCCCCGGAAAGTTCGACACGAGAAGTTCACCGACCCCACTGCTGCACACCATCCTCAAGTCCTTTCTACTTGACAGTACGGGGTTTACCATCCTAGAATTACAGGACAATTTGGTAAGCATCTTATCCAGAGTGGCTGAGGGAAGGGCCCGATGACGCCACGGCAACCCGAAAAACTTACCGGGTGCCAACTCCCCCCCGAGTTTCCGGGACAGATAAGGTGGTCTCAGATCGCGGCCTCTTTCTTATCTATACCGGGAGAGAGGCGTTTGGTTTTAACGAACCTCCTCTCACCCGTCTCGTGGGGAATCTGCTGGATGCGGAACCTGATTGCATAGGTTATAAAAGCATCATCCAGAATTGATCAGGAGAAAAAAGGGACGTCGTCCGAAAATAGACCGTCTTTTTGTGCTACCTGTCGTCCGAACAAATCGGATTTGCAGCACATGTATCTGTAAAACAGAGTGGTCGACCTTTTTTTTCACCGTGATCACAAGTAGAACCTTGAAAGTGTACAGGAGTTGATAACGTGTCAGAGTCATGGGTCCGTGGTTTAAAATGCCGTGTTTGTGGGAAATTTTATCCCAAAGAACCAAACAACTTTTGTCCGGACGATTTTGGTCCCCTGGAAGTCGATTACAACTATGATGCGATCGCTGAATCGATTTCAAAGGAGCAGATCGGCCGACGCCCGGACAACATGTGGAAATTCCGAGAACTGCTACCCATTGATGGAATACCGACCGTTGGCAGTCAAGTGGGAGGCACTCCGCTGGTAAAGGCCGATCGGCTGGGCAAAGCCCTTGGAGTCAGCGAACTTTACATTAAAAATGACGCCGTAAATTTCCCCACTCTTTCCTTCAAAGACAGAGTGGTGTCGGTTGCCCTATCAAAGGCAAAAGAGTTTGGTTTCGATACCGTTGGATGTGCTTCAACAGGTAATCTGGCAAACAGTGTGGCTGCTAATGCGTCGGCTGCTGGTCTCAACAGCTGTATCCTGGTCCCTGCAGACCTGGAACCTGCAAAAATCCTAGGAACAAGCATTTTTGGATCAAGACTGGTAAGAATCGACGGTACCTATGACCAGGTTAACCGTCTCTGCACACAGATCGCCTTTCGTTATGGGTGGGCGTTCGTCAACATCAACATGCGTGCGTATTACGCAGAGGGATCAAAAACTCTCACCATGGAAGTAGTCGAACAATTGGGATGGAAAGCCCCTCAGAATTTTGTAGTACCTATGGCCGGAGGAAGCCTGATATGCAAAGTCGACAAGGCATTACGTGAACTCCACCATATCGGCCTGTTAGACAACATTCCTACCAGTAGGATCCATGGTGCGCAAGCGAGTGGATGCTCACCGATCACCACCGCGGTGAAAAACGGAACGGATACGATTCGTCCCGTTCGAAAACCGGACACCATAGCCAAATCTCTGGCGATTGGCGATCCAGCTGATGGATTTTTCGCTCAACAAGTCATTCGCAATTCGGGTGGATGGGCAGAAGACGCTTCCGATGAAGACATTGTTGAGGGAATTCAACTCCTGGCAGAAACTGAAGGGATCTTTACAGAAACTGCTGGAGGGGTAACTGTTTCAGTAGCGCGCAAGTTACTCGAGCAAGGTCGTATTAACCGCGATGAGTCACTGGTACTGTGCATCACCGGAAACGGACTCAAAACGCAGGACTGTCTCACGGATGCTGTAAACCAGGCTGAAATCATTCCTCCATCTTTGGAGGCCTTTGAATCCTTGGTCGAAACCAAGGAACTGGCCCCCACCGTATAAGATCCGAGGAATACACGATCATTCGAACCATTTCATTTAAACCTGTTTCTGATTAGATACCTGGACTTTTTCGGTCTGAAGACAGATAGATCATCATCTCTGGCCGGCAGTCACTTCGGGCAAAAGAAAGGACCTCCGTTCATGTCTGTTAACGTCACGATCCCGACCCCTCTGCGTGAGCATACCGAAGGGAAAGATAGCGTAGAAGTCCAAGGATCTACGGTTAAAGAAGTGTTTCAAGATTTAGGACGTCAGTACACATCGATAACTGACCGCCTGTTGGATGGTGAAAAAGTACGTCGTTTTGTAAATATCTTCGTCAACGACGAAGATATCAGATACCTTCAGGACATGGACACACCGGTAAGCGATGGCGACACCATCAGCATTATTCCTGCAGTCGCAGGTGGCTAAACGAATCTGAAATCATCTTTTCTGCAATATGCCTGCTGGCGAGCTGACCTCTGCCTTTAAACCCACAATCATAGGTCGGTCTGTCGTATACATACACCTCATTTCGTCTGTTTCTGACAGCACCGCTGTACACGTATGTCCCCATCCCAGGACTCTGTTCATAACAAGCAGCTGGAGAGATATCGGAAGCAATTCATGTTTTCCGAGATCGGTGTACAGGGACAGGAAAAACTTGCCTCCAGCCGCATTTTGATCTGTGGCTGTGGCGCATTAGGCAGTGTCCTTTCAAACATTTTAACCCGGTCAGGCATTGGCTTTATTCGCCTGGTCGACCGCGACTTTATTGAAACAGACAACTTACAGAGACAAGCATTGTACGATGAACAGGATGTGCACGACAATCTGCCTAAAGCAGAAGCTGCAGCTCGTAAGTTACGCAGGATTAACTCATCGATCAGCATTGAACCGGTAATTGCAAATATCGACCATACCAACATCAGGAAACTGGTTGATCGGATTGACTTGATTGTGGATGGAACGGACAACTTCGAAACCCGTTTTCTGATTAATGACATTTCAATTGAAAAGGATATACCCTGGATTTTCAGCGGATGTATCGGAAGTCAGGGTCAGACGATGAACATCATCCCTGGCCGTACTCCGTGCCTAAGCTGCCTGATGGAAACCATCCCTCCTCCGGGTATTCAGGCCACCTGTGAAACAGCCGGTATCCTTGCGGCTGCTGTACAGATGATCGCCTCTGTCGCATCCGCTGAGGCACTCAAAATTCTGACCGGACAATGGAACGCTCTTAATCCATACCTCACTAGAATCGATGTCTGGAAAAACCATTTGCAACAGATTGCACTCCAAGAAC
>CAXEIY010000055.1:0-5838 GCA_963996245.1 uncultured Planctomycetia bacterium
CCGTGCTGGACTGTCGGGCCATGAAGAATTCTCTCCAGGCCGATGTCATCCCAGAATACGGACATTCCGGCACCGGCTTTCGGCCAGTTGAGAGTTGTCCTGATGGAAACAACTGCCGTGTCGGCCGCAGGGGGTGCTGTGAAAGTTGTTGCAAACAAAGTCCATCCGCCTTTGGGGCGTGCTTTCTCCAGCCGCCGGTAGTTGGGTTCAGGCCAGAGCGCCTTGCCAGCGCCTGTGAAACGGACATCTGTGCTGAAAAGACGCGTTCCAGGTTTAGGAGGAGTTGCATACCTGGCCCGGACCGTCAGTTTGTATCTGGCTCCTGGTTTTACCTTAATGTCTTGCGACAGAGTCCCGGTGCCGCGCGCGACATACTTGCCGCTGCGAGGGCCTTCTCTTACGACCACAAGTTTCCCAGTCGTTTTCCACCCCGCCAGGTCTCCTGTTTCGAAACCCCCGTTTGCGAGAAGACTTTGTCGTGCCGTGTGGTTCAACAGGAACACCTGCGTTTGCGCAGACTGGTATAGAGGTGTCCCTCGTGCAATCTTCTGCCAAAAGCCAACAGCTGCCGCCTTATCATTCTGTTTGAGAAGATGCTCCGTTATCCGGTCGCACAATCCGTCGAGCATCGTGCGCGTGTCACTGAATTCAGTCACATGCGCATAATACGACATGTAATTTGGGGTGGTGACTATCTGGTTGATTTGGGGATATGCGCGCAACCGCCTTAGGAACGATCTCTTCATGTCCTGCATTTCTGCAAGCTCTTCTGCCAGTTTCTTCGCGCGTTCAAGCGATTCGACGGCTTTGGCGAAGACCTCTTCCTTTCTAAGGGTGAATTTCAGCCTGCCGAGTAGAAATGTCCGGTAGTACTTCCACGCGTCCGCCACCCGTGTCACTCGGAAAACATCTGCCTTCGTGCCTGCCGCCTGTTCTGCTTCCGCAATCTGTTTATCCAGAAAGCTCACGTCATCGATGGTATAGGCGTCAAATTCATCGTGGTCTTCCAGCCAGCCAACCCACTGATAGCCCAAAAATCTGCGTTTGGTGCCCCTGCGTTCGTAGACTTCCTCGAGCCGGTCCCAGAACGCCTTCATGGGTTTCGCGGCGGCTCCGAACCAATCTCGGCAGTAACCCGAAATGATCTCATCGGGGTCCGCATTTACGTTCCACATCAGTTCCTGCATATAGTGGTATTTCGGACCGTCAAACGACCAGTTGCCACCGACCTCAGATACGTGGGCGATCGCTCCAAGTTCGTCGTGTCCCCATTTCAGAAAATCGCGCATCGCGCGCGGATAGTGGCGGAAACCGACGAATGAGTTGCCGTACGCGTAAGAATATAAGCTGACCGAATTAGTCTTCTTTTTCCATCGCCTCGTCAGGTCTAGGTGTCCTTCGAGATAAACGGTGACCATGACGGAGATATTCTTTTCCAGCTCAAAACGGGGCGGTACCGCAGGAGCACCATAAGCTAAGGTCGCAATCCTTTTATCCGGATGGGTTTTGCCGAGCTCTTTTGCTACTTGGTTGACCCAGTGCCAATACCTTTCCGATACCGTGTAGGGCGGGTTGGCCGTAGCGGCGAATTTGCTGCACAGGTCGCATTCGCACCAGCCCGATGTATCGTTGTGGCCCATGGACACTATGGTGATATCGGGGTGCTTGGCAAAATACTCGCGCGCATACGCGACAGCGTGTTTAATCGTCCCCGGATTGGACGTGCATATCTGCCAGCCGTTTCCGTAGTCCCAGTGCCATCGTCCCCGTCTCTGACCGCGCTTTAGCTCTTCCCGCATCTTGCCGTGTTCTGGATGCGTTCCTTTCATCAAGGTCCGTGCCTGGCTGTCGGGTAACGTGAAATAGGCAAACCACTCCGGGTGCGCCTCGTAATCCTTGCGTGTGAAGATGAACTGAAATTCGTGGCTCCCGAAAGATCCTCCGCCCTCAGGTCCCAGCCTGAGATACTTGCGGTTCTTGTCAAAGTAATACATGCCCAGGTTGCTTCGGCTGAGGTAATGCGGCTCGTGCTTCTGGTTGAGTTTGTCATCGACCTTGATTGTCGGCACGGAAGGCACAATCTCGCCGTACACGCTGTCGGGGAAGAGCCATCGCACACGGGCGAATTGCATCAGGAACTCTTCCACCGCCCAGCGTGAGGATTTCAAACGGGTGCCGGCAAGAACAATATGATGCTTGCCATTCACCGTCAGTTGCTTGAGCAGAAACCCGTCGGCATATAAGTCCTTGATCTCTGGCACGTGCTTCAGAACGAACTTATCAGGGCCTACATGAATGGTTACCGCGTCCTCAGCCGGCGCGCCGCGGGGACTAATACGCCTCCCGGTAACCCGCGACAGGTAATCGCATAGATCGGCAGCCGCATCCGAATGGACTTGGCCTTTGGCACTTAAGACCCTGGGCAACGGGCTGCTCGGAGAAACGACGGTAACGACCTTTGCGCCAGAAACAGCCGGCAAGAAGAAAACCAAAAAGCCAACTGCTAATTGGAACCTCCGCCTGCTACGACAGACTTCTCGTCGATTCATTCTTACCTCCTCATTGGGTGTTCCGATCATGGAAGGGTCGCGCTTCGTCCCAGTTTCGAGTCACGGTAGTTGTCCGCTTGGTCATTTTAGCTACGTTGTGGCTGTGTGCGCATGTCAGAGCTCGTTAGGCCGAGTGGCCCTGATGCCGACCGTTGGCTTTGCTGGATGCACACGCTGCCGCGGTCGACGCCAGTTGTGGGCACGCACCAGTCGGTACCACCGCTTCTTACCTTTATGGTGTAACGAGTCATGTTAGTTTTCGAAGAGCTGGTTTCGAGCTTGATTCATGATTCTAATCGCCGCTTCGTGTTGGACGCGTTTTTCAACGGATATGACGTAGAAAGTATCCAGCACTTCTGGAATTCGGCCCACTAACCAAACCCCATATTGCTTTTTCACGATATCTTCGATTACGCTTGGAACAGGAAATACGCCTTGCCCAGCTTGTCCAAAGACTTTCAGTAGCGCGCTGTCTTCAAGTTCAGCCACAATCTCTGGAAATACTTTTCGATCTTCCATCCAACGATCCAGTGAGCGGCGTACGACCGTGAGCTCAGTTGGTAAGAGAATAGGAGCGTTGGTCAGCGAATCCGGAAAGCCCTTGCGGTATTTCTTTGCCAAAGACGGTGTTGCCAGGATCGACAAGCCGCACTCGCCAAGCTTGTGATTGTAAACATTGACGTCCAGTGTTGCAGGTGCCGGAGAATCTGACAGCACGAGATCGAGTCGGTGGGTCGCCAGATCTGCGAGTAAATCCGTGAGTTTACCTTCATAACACTCCATGCGAGGAGGCTCGGCACCGATGAGGGCCGGTTTGAGAAGCTCGAACGCAATCAGTTTTGGCACTACGTCTGGCATCCCCACACGGAGTTTCTGGCGCCTGCCCGGTTGACCTGTTTTGATGAATTCACGCAGTTCCTGTCCGATGGAGAAGATATTCTCTGCATATGCAAAGATCTGTTGACCAAACTCGGTCAGTACAAGTCCGCGACCTTGCTGACGTAAGAGCTTTTGCCCCACGGACCTTTCCAATTCTCGAACTTGAGCAGTTACCGTTGGGCGAGCCAGATGGAGTTTCTTAGCAGCCGCAGAAACGGTTCCTGTCTTCGCAACCATCCAGAAGTAAAATAAGTGATGGTAATTGATCCAATCCACGAAAACGCTCCTGTAGTAAAAACCTACATTTTGTGTATATATTAACTACTTTTTCCTGCCGCCGAAATAACAGTACAAACTACATTGTATAAGTCGAACTCTCACATTTTGATGTAGCCATGTTTCGTTTCACCTATAAACGTGTCGATTTTTTAGCATTGCTTTTGATGGCACTGCTCAGTGGTTTCTGCGCGGGTCCCGTTGTTGAATCAACTGAAGGAGAGGCATCCGGAAGCGAAATTGAAGAGGTGATTTTCGGCAGGCGTCAGAGCCAGAATTTAGCCGGTAAGCCCAGTTCTTACTCATCGAAGCCTTCTTACCACAAAACCGTACTTTGCTTTTTACGGATTCCCAGACTTCCATTCTCCGAGAACTCGACTCGCAATGGATTTGGAGCACCGCTCACGCTTTGATGAGTCAAATTGCGCGTTTTTTTACGTCGCATTTTGTGATTAAAAGTCGTTCGCTTTCGCGAAAATGACATTACGTCACATCGACACCACGATCATCTTTGTTTGTGAGTTTTATAATGAGTACTGTAACATCCTCCTCCCCCAAACTGTTCTCGAACATCAAAGCAGACTTTTTGTCATCGCTTGTTGTCTTTCTTGTTGCGTTACCACTTTGCATTGGGATCGCTGTCGCAGTAGGGGTCAGCCCAGCGAGAGCATTGATCACGGGCATTATTGGTGGGTTGTTTATTGGTTGGATTGCCGGTTCCCCGTTGCAAGTAAGCGGTCCAGCAGCGGGACTGTTTGTTATCGTGGCCGACCTGTTGGCCAAGGGGCAAGCGACTTATTTGGCTGGCGTAGATCCGTCGATGCCTCAGTCCGAGGCCGAGGCTGCGGCCATGCAACACTCACTGATGATTTTGGGTACGAGTGTTTTTCTCGCCGGCCTGATTCAACTCACAGCGGGACAACTTCGGCTCGGTCAGTGGTTTCGTGCAGTATCGCCTGCTGTGATTAAAGGTATGCTTGCCGGGATAGGCATCTTAATACTTCTTAGTCAATTTCATGTGATGCTGGACCACCAGGCTCTCTGGGGTGGTGAAAAGGCGCAAGGGCCACTCCAGTACATGGCAACAATCCCAGGAGCGATTTTGAAGTGCTTCTCGTTTGATACCGCTGACAAACATCATCTTGCTGCCGTCACAGGAATATTCGCCATAGTATCTTTTGTGTTATGGCCAATCTGGGCTCCAAAAAAGTTGAAGTTTCTGCCCGCTGCTTTAGTGGGAATTACAATTGCAACAGCTGTTGCTAACCTAAGCGGATTTGAAATTCGATTTCTCGAAATTCCATCGAACTTTCTGAGTGAAGTGACATTGCCGACCAAGCCCTGGTTTCAGCTCTTTGCGGATTCCACGGTTTTGACAGGGGCTTTGGTGATTGCAATTGTCGCTAGCGCTGAAACTTTGCTTTGTGCGACTGCCGTCGATCAGATGCACCAGGGACCCCGAACGAAGTACGACCAGGAATTGAAGGCACAGGGCGTTGGCAACGTCCTATGTGGCTTAGTTGGGGCGCTGCCAATGACGGGCGTCATCGTTCGCAGCAGTGCGAATGTCAGCTCCGGCGCGAAAACCCGATTGTCGACGATTCTACATGGCGCCTGGTTATTGCTGTTTGTGGTTGCGATTCCGGTCGTGTTGACCTATATCCCACGCGCAGCGCTTGGTGCGCTGCTTGTGCACACCGGCTTTAAACTGGTGAACATCAAAGACATCAAGTCTCTTTGGAAAACAAGTCGCAGTGAATTTGGTATTTACCTTGGGACTGTGGTGATGATTGTTTGCACCGATCTGTTAATCGGGGTGCTTGTTGGTATCGCCCTTTCAGCATTCAAACTTCTCATCCGGTTTTCAAATCTCAAGATTAATCTTGAAACTTCCGACAATGGCAAGAACGCGAGTCTGCAGCTGGATGGCGCAGCCACATTCTTGTCCCTCCCAAAACTCGTGGCGGAACTTGACCGAGTGCCTCATGGTGCTAAATTGCAGGTCGATTTTGAGCACCTTACCTACATCGACCATGCTTGTTTGGAGTTGTTGATTGGTTGGGCTCCACAGCACGCTAACTTCGGAGGCGAATTAATTATCGATTGGGATGAACTTCGCGCCCGTTTCACTTCG
>CAXEIY010000056.1:0-21706 GCA_963996245.1 uncultured Planctomycetia bacterium
CCAGTAGCAGGACCGAGTGGGAAAATTGTGGTGGGAATTTCGGGACATAACGGTCCTACCATGGCCGTACGGGTGGGAGGCAAGGGGGAAGTGACCTCAACCCATCGTCTGTGGCGAACGGAGACCAAGAATCCTCAAAGAATAGGGACGGGAATCATTCACGAAGGACTATTGTACATCTCTAACGCCAATGGATTGTTTGAATGCCTTGATGTTGAAACGGGGACTGTGGTCTGGCGTCAACGGCTCGGAGGTAACCTTTGGGGGTCCATTGTCATGGGAGACGGGAACCTTTATGTCGGAAACCTGGAAGGTGACACCTTTGTTTTGCGTTCCGGCCGCAAATTTGAATTGCTTTCCAAAAATAGTGTGCAGGAAGAGTCCTACGCCGCAGTGGCTATCAGCCAGGGAGATGTGTTCCTGCGTACGTACGAACATCTCTATTGTATTTCGGGTTCTGAAAGACCGTAATGAAAAATCTCGAATAAAAGATAGTACGGCTTTGAGAACGGCCGAGTTTCGCAGTAGCGGGTTAAGAGGCCATGACAGCGACGGTGTTCTGAAACGGCCGGGGCAAGGCCCGCATGATTACAGGGCCGTTTAATGAAACGAGGAAAGAACGCGTTCTGACAGTACGTGCACAGGTATCATCCTGCCTGCAAGTACCGTTTCTGTCTGCATCGCTGGTCCTGATACCAAATGTCGAAACCAATTATTTTGAGGACCGATGGCGAACTGAATATGGGAGGGAGCCTGTTATCTGAGCTCGACTCATTTGCCGAGGTGGTCACCGCAGAAAACGATTCCGTAAAGACACTCATTCAATCCGTTAAAAACGCGGATTTTATTTTCACCTGTTACGCTCCGATTAATTCTGACGTTCTAAACGCAGGCAGAAAGCTTCGCGGAATTGTGAAATATGGGGTGGGGACGGATAACATTGATCTCGAGGCGGCTCGAGCCTTGGAAATTCCGGTTGTACATTGCCCCCATTACGGTACGGATACGGTTGCCGAGCACGCTTTTGCATTGATGTTAAGTGTTGCCCGACAAACTCCCAAGATAGATCGTCACCTGCACCAGAAGGGTTGGCTTTGGCCAGACCCGAATTATTCGGGAGTGGAGCTTGCCGGCAAGGAATTAGGGATCATTGGTTACGGCCGGATTGGTAAGACGATGGCAAGGCTTGCCCAGGGATTTTCCATGACATGCCCCATTTATGACCCCTATGTCACGCGCCGTTCATGCGATCCCGGACACATCGATTTTACCTCGTTTTCAGAAGTTATCAGGAGGTCAGATTTTCTGTCCTTGCACTGTGTTTTGACTTCGGAGACCTGGGGAATCATCGATTCAGAACAGCTTCGAAAAATGAAGCCATCCGCCTTTCTGATTAACGTTTCTCGTGGATCACTCATTGAAGAAAAAGCATTGGTTGAAGCACTCGCAAATCGTGAAATTGCCGGGGCAGGACTGGATGTTTTTTCATCGGAACCGCTTGGAAAAGACCACCCTTTGCTCGCATTCGACAATGTTGTGATGTCTCCTCATTTTGCTTTTTACACGCATGATGCATACGTGCGCTTGGAGCGTTCGTGCCTGCATGCTTTACTTGCTTTGATTAAAGGAGAACCTCTTTCAACCAAGTACCAGGCCAGACTGGTTTCCATGCCCGATGTCAGCCGGCAAGTGAAAATGGAAGACCTCAACGGGCTGCGTGTTGAGGGAGATGTGAATTTTACAGCTACCCGCCAGGCGTGGCAAAAGGAACACATCAGCGAAGTGACGCAGTCTTTACTCGATGACGACGCAAAGGTTTTTGTTCAACAGTCGTTGTCTACACCGTGTCTGAACGCATTGAGTGCCTGTGAGGGTATTTATATTCAGGATACGGAAGGAAGACGCATCATGGACTTCCACGGCAACAATGTACATCAAGTGGGCTACGGAAACCCACGTGTATTAAAAGCAATTCAGGAGCAATTGCGAGTACTGAGTTTTTGTCCAAGGAGATATACCAATCAAATAGCTATCGATCTGGCAGAGAAACTGTCGGCTCTTGCTCCGGGAAACCTGAACAAGGTTCTATTAACACCCAGTGGAACAGCGGCGGTGGGCATAGCCATGAAACTGGCTCGGTATGTCACGGGGCGACACGGGACTGTATCGATGTGGGATTCTTTTCATGGGGCATCGCTGGATGCGATCTCAATCGGAGGTGAGTCCTTGTTTCGTGATGGCCTGGGGCCCCTGATGCCTGGTAGCCATCATGTTCCGTGGCCTCGTCGGGAAGAAGACGCAGAGCATATCAAAACTCTGTTTGACGAGCATGCAATTGGTGCAGTGATTGCAGAGCCTTTGCGTTGTACTACGATGGAACGTCCAGAGGACGGATACTGGCATCGTGTCCGTGAGCTTTGTGATACCCACGGAGCACTGCTGGTATTTGATGAAATTCCTTTGGCCCTGGGGCGCACGGGCAAGATGTTCTGCTGTGAACATTCCGGTGTTGTTCCAGACGCCTTAGTTATCGGCAAAGGACTGGGGGGAGGTGTAATGCCGATGGCAGCGGTTTTGATTAAAGGTGATCTCGATCGATTTCCAGATCGTGCGATCGGTCATTACACACATGAAAAGAGCCCTGTCGGCGCAGCGGCCGCGATGGCCACACTGGAGGTCATCGAAGAAGATGCATTGCTTGAAAACAGTTGCCGTCTGGGTGCCATTGCGTTATCCCGGATAACGGATCTGAAAAGCCGGTGTGAACGCATTCGGGATGCACGCGGCCTTGGGTTAACATTGGCAGTTGAATTAGAGCCATCGGCAGTTGATGACGCGGAACAGATTCTTTACAACTGCCTGAAGAGAGGATTAAGTTTCAAGGTGTCGAGTGGTAACGTGCTTACGTTAACTCCTCCTTTGGTGATTACGGAACAGGAGCTGCATCTCGCTCTGGATATTCTTGAAGCGGAAGTATTGAAACAGTTGTCCTAGGTGAATGAGTGAATGTTGAGTACTTGGCCTTCAGAAGAACCGCTATCAGAGGCAATAATGTGGAAGAATCCTGACCGTCTGGGGAGGTGTTCGATTGATGAAGGTGGTTGATGTTATCGAAGCGAATTCATTTACAGGAATGAGTGTATGAGCGTAGGTGATCGAACGGCAGATGTTGTGATAATTGGTGGTGGTGTTGCTGGTTTGAGTTCTGCAATGCAGATCGCGAAGCGCGGGGCCAGGGTGGTTGTTCTGGAACGGGAACGCCTGGGCAATGGATCAACGGGGCGTGCGGCAGGGCTTCTGGGACAACTCCGCGGATCCGAAGCGTCAACCCAGATGCTGATGAGAGGAGTTGAAATCGTACGTGATCTGGAACATCGAGCGGATGTTGAAATATTTGTGCAAACCGGCTCATTGCGTATTGCCCAGACAACAGAGCGTGCCCGGGAGATTCAGGACCTGGTCGATATGGGAAAGAGTATTGGTTTTGAAATCGAACATATCTCCGCCGGGGAGGTGGCCAGTAAGCTCCCCTATATGAGAACGGATGATTTGATGGATGCCTGCTATTGTCCCACGGATGGTCACCTTCAACCAGCCGAACTTGCAGGTGCTTATATTAAGATAGGTCGAGAGTTGGGGGTACAATATCAGTCCAACTGTCCCGTAACAGAAATTGTCTGCTCGGGTGGAAAAGTTCATGGAGTTAAAACGGAAGAAGAGGAGTGGTCTTCACCTGTGGTCATCAACGCAGGAGGCCCCTGGTCTTACCTGGTAGCCGAACTGGCGGATGCCACGTTGCCTACGGCCGCACTAGGGCACTGTTATCTGACAACTCGACCGGATCCGGAGCATCCAGTTGACCGATTGAGTCCCGCTATTCGAGATCGTCATCTGAGACTTTACAGTCGGCCTGAGAGTGGCGGATTAATTGTAGGAATGTACGGTGCTGAGACAGACCAGTATGCGATGGAATCCCAGCCCACTGATTTTGACATGTCCGCGATGAAAGCACGATTGGACAGTATTTACGTTGCGACCTTGATTGATGCGACCCGTCAGAGATTTCCCTGGATCAATGAACGTACGCCTCTGTCCATTACAACCGGTATTATGACGTTCACACCTGACGGAAAACCATTCTGTGGCGAAATGCCTGAAATCAAAGGTCTTTATCACTGTGCAGGATTCTGCGGACACGGCATTGTTCAGAGTCCGGCAATCGGGGAGATCATGGCGGATCTGGTACTTTCTGGTGAAACGGAGTATGACATTCAGGCGATTGAAGCCGATCGATATTTTGACCTTCCCGGTTTCAGGGATCGCGGTGAAATTCAATCAAAGTGTTATGCCATGCACGCCTCGTATTATGGTCAGGTTGAAGGATCGTCTACCAATAACGAAAGGGCTGGATAGGTTCTGTGAAGATTCTTGTTCCAACAAAACGAGTTCCGGATCCCGATCAGCGGGTGCGTGTTTCATCACGGATGAATGACGTGGACAGCGAAGGCATGTCTTACATCCTGAATCCTTTTGACACGATTGCTGTTGAGGAAGCTTTACGTATTCGTGAAAAGCTAGGAAAAGATGTCGAGGTAGTTTCCATTGGAGTCGGTGGGCCTGGCTATGAACAGGATTTACGAACGGCGCTGGCAATGGGAGCAGATCGTGCTATTTGGGTTGAGTCAGATGAACGGATGGACCCGTGGAATGTAGCCTGTGTTCTACACGCCATCGTAAAACGTGAAAAACCGAGCCTGGTACTCATGGGAAAACAAGCTGTCGATGACGATTCCAATCAATGTGGCCAGTTTCTGGCTGCCCAACTGGACTGGCCACAAGCGACCTTTGCATCGAAGATAGAATGGGATGATCAGCGCTGTCGTGTCTGGCGGGAAACAGACAGTGGAATTGAAACGGTGATGTTGTCGCTGCCGGCAGTCATTACTACCGATTTGCGATTAAATGAGCCTCGTTATGCATCCTTAACCAGTATTATGCGTGCCAAACGTAAGACAATCGAACGCTGTGAACTTCATGAATTAGGGGTTGAGAACCAACCTCGGGTAAACCTGGTTCACATGGAGTCGGTGTCTACGGAGAGGAAGTGTGTGATGGTTGATGACGTGGGGGAGTTGGTCGATCGTCTTCGGAATGAAGCCAAGGTAATTACCTGATGCGGTTGTTTCACACAGAGTGGTCTATCAGAAGTAGCAGGTACCAGGAAAAGGTCGTGTGAGTTGCAACTATGAATATATTGGTCGTAGTGGAACACAATGGAACCGTGATGAGCACCGCGACTCGTTCAGCATTGACTTTTGCTGACCAGCTTGCACAGGAAGTGGAGGGAGAAGTAAAGAGCCTTGTCATGGGTGCTGCAATCCAGGGGGTTGTCCAGGAGACATCCTGCTATTCACCAGTACTTGTGGCTGAGGGTGACGAACTGAAGTTTCCTGTCGCAGATCGATATGCAGTGGTGATTGAAAAGTGCGTTCGGGATTACAACATCGAGTTTGTCGTTGCAGCTTCTACGACATTCTCCAAAGATGTCGTAGCTCGGGCCGCTGGCCTTCTGGGAGGTGCTATGGCCAGCGATGTAGTCGGTCATAATCTGCAGGAAGGAAAATTGCGTTTTCGCCGGCCGATGTATGCCGGTTCGATAATAGCAACCGTCGAGTTGGAAGGAAGCCCTCAAGTCGTAACCGTGCGTGCGACATCGTATCCGCCTGCCACTCCGAAGGAACGGACCTGTGAAGTAAGTACTATTCCCGGGACGACTGCGACGTTACCAGACCATATTGAATATCTGGCACTGGAATCCAAACAGAGTCACCGTCCCGATGTTGCGGAAGCGAGAATCGTAGTTTCCGGTGGACGTGCCCTGAAAAACACGGAAGACTTTGAAAAGATTGTAGGAGGACTTGCCGATCGTCTTGGAGCGGCGACAGGGAGTTCCCGCGCACTGGTCGACGCAGGAATTACTCCTAACGAGATGCAAGTAGGACAAACCGGAAAAATAGTAGCTCCGGATCTCTATATCGCACTCGGTATTTCCGGTGCTGTACAACATTTGGCAGGGATGAAAAATTCAGGAATCATTGTTTCGATCAATAGTGATCCCCATGCGCCAATTTTCGAAGTTTCGGATTACGGAATTGTAGGAGATGTGTATACGCTTGTACCTGAAATGATGGATCGCTTAAATGCCCGTTAATGTTCCGTTAACTAGGGAAGTGTTCGGAAACATCGATTCCTTGTCGCGCGGTGTTTTTTACGTGGTTACCATTCTTGCAATGGGTTGTTTTTTCTGGGGAATTCGGCAACGAGTACAATTGTGGAGAAAGGGTCGTCCGTCCCCGGTTTCGATCGATTGGAGCCAGCTGCGTTTTCATTTTGGACAATGGGTTTGGAGCGGGAGGGGGCGGCTTAAAGATCGTCTTTTTGCGGGCTGGGCGCACCGTTTCTTGTTCTGCGGCTTTCTGGTTCTTTTGATTGGAACCATTCTGATTGCTTTTGAACATTACGGTGCAGTTCTTTTCAGTAAAGACGGAAGTGATCCTCTTTTTCACAAAGGGCTCTACTACGTTGTCTACGAGATTGCACTGGATTCGTTTGGACTGGTGTTTCTCTTAGGGACCGTGATGTTTGCCTATCGACGTTGCCGAGGTCACGACAGCGTCAAGTACCATTGGACCGATTCGGTTTTGCTGTTCGGATTGATCCTTTTGGGAGGGACCGGATTTTTTGTGGAAGCGGTTCGCATTATTCATGAGCGGCCCGCCTTCCCAGCTGTCTCCTATGCAGGATGGTGTTTATCAATTGTTATTGAACAACTGGGAATATCATCCGAAATGGCAGGTACTCTTCATTTTGTCAGTTGGTGGTTTCACGCTTTGCTTGCTCTGGCCTTTCTGGCAATGATTCCCTACACCCGAATGTTGCATGTGATTGCAGGAATGATTCAATTGGTCGTTCATAAGCCGAGTCTTGGTGTAATGGATCCTCTGCTTATGGAAGAAGTGGAACGAACGGGCCGTGTTGGAGTTGGTCATATTGATGAGTTTACGCAACTACAACTGGTGCAGCTTGATGCGTGTGTTTCTTGTGGCCGGTGCCAGGATGCCTGTCCGGCCTACGCGTTCGGAACGCCCTTGTCTCCAAGGAATCTTGTGCAGGACTTACGTTTGGAAATGGATCGATTGCAAGAGACGAACTTGTCCGATACGGTTTCCGACGAGCGGAGTGAACCCGAGCATATTGCTGAAACTTCCGGTTGTATCGGTTCGGTGTCTTCGGAGGCGATCTGGTCATGTACCAGCTGTCATGCTTGTGTTGACGTGTGTCCACTTGGGGTGGATCCTCTTACCTTGATCAGTGACATGCGGAGACATCTAGTTGGAGAGGGAGCTTTGCGAGGGTCGGCAGCGATGGCGCTGGAACGGATGCATCGGTCCGGTAATCCCTGGGGCTTGCCTTCGGAAGATCGCCTGGAGTGGGCGCGTGGTTTGGATGTTCGTCAGGTGACAGAAACCGACGACTTCGATGTTTTGTATTGGGTAGGCTGTGCTGCAGCCTATGACCCCAGAATTCAAAAAATTGCGCGTAGTGTTGTTCAATTGTTGAATCGAGCACAGGTTCGGTTTGTCGTATTGGGGCCCCTGGAACGGTGTACTGGAGAGTCCGCGCGGCGAATCGGTGAAGAATTTCTGTTTCAGGAATTGGCGCATACCAACCTTGAAACGCTTCACTCACATCGCATTCGGACTATCCTGACACACTGTCCACACTGCTTGAACAGTTTTCAGAATGACTATCCTCAATTCGGTGAACGTTTTGTAGTAAAACATCATACAGAGTATCTTCGAGAACTCATGGACGAAGGAAAGCTTACTTTTCCAGAGTCATCACTCAGTACTGGATCCCGTACCGTTACCTATCACGATCCCTGTTATCTCGCACGTGTAAACGGGGTCGTAAAAGCTCCTCGAACCTTGCTCGATCAAGTGGCATCGACAACGGGACAGGCGGTTCAGGAATTGCCTCGTCATGGAGCCCAGACAGCCTGTTGTGGGGCAGGCGGGGGAAGAATGTGGTTTGATGACACCTCAGGCACACAGCGATCCGATAGCCGTGTCGACGAATTGCTGGCCAGTGGAGCCGATTCTGTTGCGGTGGCGTGTCCTTTTTGCATGATCATGATTCGTGACGGTATCAATGCAAAAGGGGAGTCTGTTGAAGTGAAGGACATCGCAGAATTGCTGGTAGAGTCACTAACTCACACGACGGCACAGGACTAGATTACCGTTCTATTTCGCATGGAAGTTCGGCATCGCCTGTTGTGTCAAGGTTCTGAGCGAATGCAAATGAGGTGTTCAGTGGTTCGAAAGAACAGTTGATTGTCCACCACAGCCGGTGTTGCCAGGATTGGTTCCTGCAGGTCATTTACAGCAATCTGAGTGAAAGCATCACCCGCTTTCAGGATGTAGGTGACACCCGACTCATTGGTAAACAAGAGATAGTCATTTATTTTCAAGGGTGACACGGTGAACCGGCCACGTAAGCGTTTTTGCCACCGAATAACTCCGTTTTCAGCTTCGAGACAAGTGAGAATGCCTGCATCATTGACCATATAAAGAAAAGGATTGTGATATAACGGTGAGGGCACATGTGCGCCACCTCGGGCTGTTTTCCATACAAGATGGGAATCCGTGATGTTACCCAGTCCGCCCGGTCGAATAGCAAGGACAGGACCGTTTCGACCCGAAGCTGAAAAAATCATTCCGTGACCAATTACGAGAGTGGGAATGGTTTCACGACTTGACCCTGCGAGTCTCCAGAGTTCTTTGCCCGTTTGCGGGTCGTAGGAAATAACGTGCTGGGATCCATTGTAGAGTAGCTCATCATGATCCCGGACCCGAACCGTGATTGGAGTAGACCATCCCATTGCCGGTTCACGTTCCTGACGCCAGACCTCTTTTCCGGAAACCTTGTCAAGGGCGATAAAAACGGAAGCACCTCGGTTTTGGTCCTGAATGAAAATGACGAGATTCCGGTAAATGATCGGGCTGGTTCCTGGACCGTGGGTGGTTTCAAAGACGCCGAGACTTTTTTCCCATTGAAGGTTGCCGTTCAGGTCACAACACACGAGGCCACTGTTACCGAGAAAAGCAATGATGAACTGCCCATCTGTGACCGGTGTGGAGGAAGTGAAGGTGTTTTTCCAGTAAAGTTTTTCCTGTGATACTGGAGCAGTCGCTCGGTGTTTCCAGATCAATGAACCATCGGAACGTTTGAAACAAAGCAGCTCTCGTTTGGACCCGTCTTCGGAAGAGGCAGTGAGAAAAATACGATCATCCCAGATGATTGGCGAGCTGTTTCCGGTACCAGTAACCCGCACCTTCCAGAAAATGTTTTCTGTGGGACTCCAGTGAAGAGGGATGGATCTGGATGAGGCAGTACCCTGTCCGCTCGGACCTCGGAATCGAGGCCACTGTTGTTCGGCATCGGGAGCGGGCATGAGAATCCGGAGCTGAGACAAAGGTGAATCGTTGGATATCCCGGTCTGTTCTACAGAGGTCAAACAGAGCTGTTCAACCGTTTCGAGAGTGAACGGCGCCTCGCGGTCACGTTGATGGTAAGCCTGTTTCATTAACTCGAGAAAATGGAGGGCAACACGGCGCCGGTGGTTGTAGGCCTGTTTGAGTGTCGGGTTGTTTTCGATCGATTTCGGACCACCATGTCTTTTCTGGAAAGTAAGGTAGTTGTCAGGTGTTGCAACGCGTTGCCATTCCGCGGCTAGATCCGTGGAGATCATCGTCTTTAGTACATCGAGGTACTTCGGATCTGTAATGTCGTCGGACAGCACCTGCAATTGAACACCAAAGGGGTACTCTTTTTCCTCGGCCTGACTAATGAGCGTAAGACCAAGGATAAAGAAATACGGCAACAGTTTGGAGAGTCGTGTTTTCATGTTGTAGAAGTTCGAGTTTTACGAAGGGGGTGAAAGAGATCTGGATGTTTGGTCCTTGCACGTTATGACGAAAAGGTGTCCTTAGATAATAAAGACCAAGTCCCGATTTTTTAGAGGCCCCAAGATAGCATGAGCCCTCTGTTAAAAAAAGATCCAGCTGAAAGTAAGGGTGGTTTATAAAAGATCGGTGTGTGCAGGAAACCGGAAGTGACATGCGACAATAGAGTTAATACTTTGATTTTGATGAGGTCGGTTCCAGGTCGATAGAAACGAATCGGACTAAAGATGCAATGTCTTAAAAGATCAGATGGCTGGGAATTTCACCGGAGTGAATGAGATGCGGTTGAGGTGATGGCATACAGTCGGTACTGTGAATGGAAGCTGACAGTGATGGATAGGGAGGTCCCTGATCACCCAATGGGGATGTTTTTCCAAGACGATCAACCCTTCGCTCAAACGGGGAGTGTAACGTGAGTATTCCCGGACGCTCGAACAGGCAAGGGTTCTGTTTGAAAAACTCTGAAAGTTTCAAATGGTTCTGGAATCCGTGCACGTCTGAAGGAAAGTCAGACTTCCGATTTCGGTTGTGGATGATGACGGGCGTTAACATGATCATTTTGACTCTGATCATGGTGCGCACGCTAGATGCAGGCACCGTATCGAATTCGGAGGGCATTGCGTTCTTCGAAAATCGGATTCGCCCGATTTTTGCCAAGCATTGTTTTCCATGTCATTCAGACCAGATGAAACCCGCTAAAGGTGGATTCCGACTGGATGTGCCTGCACTGATTTTGAAGGGAGGAGGCCGCGGACCGGCGATTGTTCCGGGAAAAGCGGGTGAGAGCCTTCTGGTAAGGGCGATACGACATGAATCGCTGGAAATGCCACCCGGTAAGAAGTTGCCCCAATCTATCGTAGCGCAGGTAGTACAGTGGGTCTCCATGGGAGCACCAGTTCCTGTTGAAAATAAACCCAGAGAGTTTCCGAATCGGCCGGCTATGATCGATCACTGGTGGAGCGTCAGACCCGTAGGTCAGCCAAATCCACCTCTTGTTGATCAGGAATCCTGGCCTCGTACGGTATTGGACCGATTTATCCTTAAAGGCCTCGAATCAGCAGGACTTTCTCCAGCGGTTCGCGCAGATAAACACTCTTTGATTCGCCGTGCGACGTATGACTTAACTGGATTGCCACCTACGTTTGATGAAGCCGAATCGTTTTTGCAGGATGATTCTCCATACGCTTTCGAAAAAGTTATTGATCGATTGCTGTCCTCCCCAAGATATGGTGAGCGTTGGGGAAGGCACTGGCTGGATGTGGCCCGATATGCGGATACCAAAGACGGTGTATTAATGTTTGGTGATGATCGTATCCGACCTTATGCCTACACCTATCGCGATTATGTTGTTCGTGCTTTGAATGAGGATTTGCCTTATGACCGTTTCATTCATGAACAACTTGCAGCTGACTTGATACGGCCGCAGGTAGCCGGATGGCGATTGGCTGCGATGGGCTTCCTTACTTTGGGGCGTATTTTCGACAACAATATTCACGATGTAATAGATGATCAGATTGACACGGTTTCACGTGGCCTGCTTGGATTAACGGTCGCTTGTGCGCGTTGCCATGATCACAAGTATGATCCCATTACAACGAAGGACTATTACGCATTGTATGGTGTTTTCGCCAGCAGTGAGAAACCGATCGAATTACCGGTTATTGACACTTCCGTACAGAGTCCGGAAGCACGGGCATTTGAGGATACATTAAAACCGAAACGCGAAGAACTAAAGGCGTTCCTGAATGAACAGTATGCTTTGTTGTCAAAGGATGCTGCCCAACGGGTTGAGGATTATCTGGTCCATGTAGTAACTTCGGAACCTGATCCTCTGGAAACCGCCATCTATTTTCTGTCTCTTGCTCCAGAAGACCTGCGACCTCCTATCGTCGCCAGCTGGAGACGTTTTCTCACACGTCGCATTCATGTCAAGGACCCGGTTTTTGGGCCATGGCATGATCTTATGGAGTGGTTACAGAGTCCATCATCGAAAGATCGTCAGAAGATAACTACGGTGGTAGATCACTGGAACACGCGGGATCGAGGGACGAATCCAGGAGAGGTGAATCCATGGGTCATGGACGCGCTGGTAAAAACGGAAATCAACGCGCCTGTGGATGTGGCAAGAGTGTATGGGAAATTATTCAAAAAGGAAGGGTTTGAAACAACTTCCTCAGGCGAAGAAGTTACGGAAGAAGTATATGTTCGAGGTCGTAGACAGCTTGCGGAGATTATGCACGGTTCAGGGAGTCCTCATTTTTTCCCCAAAAGCCGAACGCGACATTACATGTCTCGAAAAGATAAAGATGCTTTCAGCAAGATGCTACGAGAGCGAGATCGCCTTGTGGTTCAATCTGTTCACGCACCGGCCCGGGCTATGGTTCTGGAGGACGCCCCACAGATACTGGATCCACGGGTTTTTATCCGTGGTAACCCAGGGCAACCCGGCGAACCGGTGTCGCGCCGGTTTTTGGAGTTTTTGAGTACGGAATATCCACCTGCATTTGTCAAAGGCAGTGGGCGACTGGAATTGGCACGAGCGATCACCCATCGTTCCAATCCACTCACGAGTCGAGTTATGGCGAACCGTATCTGGTTCTATCACTTTGGAGAGCCGCTGGTTCAGACACCAAGCGATTTTGGTACTCGTAGCAATCCGCCTTTCCATCCCGAACTTCTGGAATATTTGTCTTGGGAACTCCTGGAATCAGGCTGGTCGTTGAAGGCATTACATCGAGTGATCATGCGTTCTGCCGTTTATCAGCAGTCCAGTATGGATCGTGTTGATTGTCGTGCCGTCGATCCGGAAAATCATTTGCTCTGGCGCATGAATCGAAGGCGCCTCGGATTCGAAGCGATGCGAGACTCCCTTCTGGCAATGGGAGGGAATATCACCTTGGTTGAAGGAGGGCGACCCGTTGATCTTGTTAACAATTTAGACAGCACGCGGCGAACTATTTATGGTTTGGTTGACCGTCAGAGCTTACCAGGGATGTATCGCGTTTTTGATTTCGCCAGTCCCGATCAGTCCGTTGCTCGTCGCCCGTTCACAACCACTCCTCAGCAGGCGTTATTTGTCATGAATTCGCCGTTGATGATGCAACAGGCACAATTCTTGGCACAACGCTCGGGTAAGCAATATTCTTCGAATTTCAAAGATCGAATCCGATGGCTCTACCATACTGTCTTTCAACGGGATGTGACGGAAGAAGAACTGAAACAGGGCATTGCTTTTATCGATGGGTTTCAGAATAGTGCAGAATCATCAGAACCGACTGTCGGAACTCGCTGGTCTCAATATGTACAGGTATTGCTACTTACCAACGAATGGATGTTTGTCGATTGAAGAACTGTCTCAGAAGAGTGATCCTGAACTTATGTCATCTCAGAGGTGGCTGGACCGGGCTATTCTGTTAAGACGGTTACAGGAAGGGATGTGTGAAAAATGAGAAGAATGTCCCATAGCCATTCGAATCGTAGTCGTGAGCAACGGGGTTGGTGCAGGCTGCCGTATAGTCGCCGACAGGTGCTTGGGCAAGTCGGTACCGGCCTGGGTATGCTGGGGTTGGCGGGTGTCCTTGCGGATGGAAATCTAGCTGCAGAGGAAAACAAAACACGTTCTGGACCTCTGGAGATCCAATCGACACATTTTCCCGGACCGGCAAAGCATATCATTCATATTTATTTGAATGGTGGTCCTTCTCAAGTGGATACTTTTGATCCCAAACCACTACTCAAGAAATACGAAGGTCAACCTTTACCCAAAGGGAATCTCACAACAGAACGGCATACGGGATCGGCTTTGTCCTCTCCTTTTCAGTTCCATAGACATGGTCAGAGCGGTATGGAAATCAGTGAGATTTTCCCGCGTATGGCACAACACGCAGATGAAATCTGTGTTATTCGATCCATGTTTGCGAACACACCTAATCATGAACAATCGATGCGTTTAATGAATTGTGGTGATGAACGGCTCTCTCGACCGAGTCTGGGGTCATGGATTACCTACGGCATGGGGACAGAGAACAGAAATCTGCCTGGTTTTATTACCATGTGTCCTGGATTGCCCGTGGCCGATGTGTCCAATTGGCGTGCTGCGTTTCTTCCTGGTATTTATCAAGGTACTTATCTGGATCCCCGCCGTACTGAGGTGGAGGAGTTGCTGGAAAATATTCACAATCAACACCTCTCTCGCAGGCATCAAAAACAGCAGCTTGAGTTACTGTCGGTCTTGAATCGTAAACATCAACAGAGCCGTCAGGAAGATCTGGCAATCGAGGCAAGAATTCAGTCTTTTGAATTAGCCTTTCGAATGCAGATGGAAGCGACAGATGCTTTTGATATCTCGCGAGAACCGAAGCATGTGCTCGATGCTTACGGAGATAGTGTTCATGGTCGTCAAATGCTGTTAGCGAGAAGATTGGTTGAAAGGGGGGTTCGTTTTGTTCAATTGTATCATGGTGATGTGCAGCCTTGGGACAGTCATACAGAAATCGAAAAAAACCATCGAAAGCTGGCGTCTGAGTGTGATGGTCCGATCGATGCGTTACTGACAGATCTCAAGCAGCGAGGACTCCTGGATGAGACGATTGTCCTGTGTGGTGGTGAATTCGGGCGAACACCGGCGGTAGAGTTGATGGATGGTAAACCGGGATTAGGTCGGGATCATAATCACTGGGGATTCAGTGTATGGCTGGCTGGAGCAGGTGTGCGAAGTGGTTATACCCATGGCGCAACAGATGATTTCGGATATCGTGCGGTGGAGAATCGTGTACATGTTCACGATTTACATGCGACACTTTTACATTTGTTAGGTTTTGATCACACACGACTGACTTATCGACATGCGGGTAGGGATTTTAGACTGACGGATGTTTATGGCACCGTGGTGCAGGATATTCTGGCATGATCATCTTGTAGGTCGGATGATCTGTTTCAACAGGCCTCTATGGTCCACTACCAGAGCGGAAACGCAGGAGCTAATGGGATGTCAGAACGTGTTGCGATTCTAGGTGCAGGAGGCATTGGGGGAGTAATCGGGGGTTACCTGGTCCGATCGGGTTGTCCGGTAACTTTGATTGATCTCTGGTCGGAAAATGTAGAAACGATTCGTAAGAATGGGTTGACGGTTACGGGCTTGGAGGAAACGTTTACCGTATCCTGCGATGTTCTACATTTGGGAGATGTCGCGCGTCAGCGTGAACGTTTCGACGTGGTGTTTTTGGCTTTGAAATCCTATGACACACATTGGGCAACGGATTTCATTATGCCGTATTTGTCACCGGGAGGGTTTCTTGTATCAGCACAGAACGGTGTCAATGAAGATTTGATTGCGGATGTGATCGGCTGGTCCCGTGTGGCGGGATGTGTGGTGACGATCGGGGCTGCAATGTATGAACCGGGTCATGCCCTGCGGACCAGTGCCTCGGATCGTAAATCATTCACGGTAGGAGAACCCAGTGGACTGGTTTCGGAACGTATCCGGTTTATCCAGAAGTTACTGCAAGCCGTGGGACCTACGGAAACGACCACCAATCTGTGGGGAGAACGCTGGGCCAAACTGACTACCAATTGCATGAGTAATGCCATGGCGGGAGTTACGGGATTAAAGACGGCTGAATTGAGAACGGTCCCGGAGGTTCTTGACGGGTCCATTCGAATAGCACGGGAAGTGATCCGGGTAGGCATGGCGCTGGGAGTGAACATCGAACCCATAGGAGGTGTGCCAGTCACTTGGTTTGTCGATTCGGAAACAGATCAGAAACAACATGAAGAACTGAAAAAGAATCTGATTGAAAGTGGTAGAGCTACCGGTACCGGACGACCGTCGCTGGCCCAGGATCTAGTCAAATCGAGAATGACAGAAGTCGACTTTCTGAATGGTTATGTTGTGAAGCGAGGAATGGAACTGGGAATTGCCGTTCCAGCTAATGAATCCATGGTGCGACTGACGAAACGCGTCGAGCAGCAGAAACTGGAGCCAGCTGTATCAAATACGCAATATCTGAATGATGCGAAGACGCGGTAATCATTCGGTCACATAAATGGCAGAAACGAGGCATGGAGGCGACAGGGTACGGGGGTTTGGTATGACAGATTCTACCCGTGAATCGTGAACGGCGGAGGTAGCAAATGATGCTTGGTGCTGGAGCCATGGCGTGGTTGAGACATACCCTGGTAGCCGGAATCGTGGTTACTGTGATGACCATTGGCGCCGGATCGCATTTTAGCAGAGCGGAGACTACTCAGTCGTGTATTCGCGTGGTTGTATGGGAGGAACAACAGCCGGAACAAAAACCCATCTATGCCAACTTTCTTGGTAATGACATTGCTGGATACCTGCAATCCCGTCCCGGTTAAAGGTGCGTTCTGTCAATCCGTACGATGGCTGTCGGAAACACCGAATGTACGATGAATGGTAAATGCAAATCATCTGCCAAAGGATGAGCGATAGTGACCCACTTTCTTTTCATTAAACGGTCTACTTGCAGGGAGGGAATGATCATGTCTGTGATACAGAAAGAATCCAGGAATCAAGATGTCACCGCCTCCGATGTCCTGAACCGAAGAGCCTTGCTTCGGGATGCTGCCATGGTTTCAGGGACCGTTCTCATGGGAAAACATGGGTGGGCGGTGAATGAGAGTGACGCACCTGGAAAAGAGGATTTAGTTCGTTTTGGTGAAACCGATCTCTATGTGTCTCGTTATTGCCAGGGAACGGCGTTCCGAAAAGTAGCACGCAGCGATAACCCAGAGGCCCGTCGCATATTGGAAACAGCGATAGAGGTCGGTGTCAATTTCTTTGATAGCGCAGAAGCCTATGGATGGGGTGGCTCAGAGGAAGTGCTGGGCAAGGTGGTCAAAGGCCGCCGGGATCAGGTGGTCATCAGTAGCAAGGCGGCACCGAGTTTGCCTCCGGAACGGGATCCTGACAGCAATCGGTTCCGACTTGGGCGGCAGATTGCATTCAACAGGCAGGTCTTAGAACGCAAACTGGAAGGGAGTTTACGGCGCTTGCAGACCGACTATATCGATCTTTATTTTTTGCATCAGCCGGATCAATTTGGCACCTCTCTGCAGGAGTTGGCTGCCTGGATGGGAGGTTTGGTTAGGAAAGGGAGAATTCGATACTGGGGAGTATCCAATTTTGCAGCATTCGATGTTGCGCAATTGAAGGAGTGTAGTGTGGCTCAACAAGGACACTATCCTCTGGCGGGAACCCAGGATTATTTTAATATTGCAGCCCGCCATGTTGTGGAGCCTCGTTTGCTGAACGTGATCGGTGAATTACGTTTGGGATTAATGGCGTTCAGTCCACAGGATGCCGGTCGCTTGGCGCCAGGACAAAAAATTCCTCCTGCACGGAAACAACTGGTAAATGCGCTTGATGAGGTGTCACAGGATATTGGTGCTACTCGCCCGCAGGTGACGATTGCCTGGGTACTGTCACATCCGCAGGTTACCTGCGCACTGGGGGGAGCAGAAACGCCCGATCAGGTGAGGGAGAATATAAAAGGAGTCCCATTGACGCTGAATTCTGAATTGATCGAGCGGCTGAATCAAGCCAGTGATCTCTATCTTGCAACCAAAACCTAGTGGAGTAATCCGGCGATCTGAAAAAGGGAATCTGATTCCAGAAGGGTTTTCCATTGCCTTTGACACGTCCCTGTTTGTTCCAAAATCATGTTTGGAAATGATGCCATGTCTCGCAAGCGAATTGCTGCAGTGGTAACAGAATATCGAAGATATTCTCATGCACAACATATTGTAGATCGATTTCTTTGGGGCTATGGCTGGGGAAATCGACACCATCTTCCTCCCGTAGAGGTAGTGTCACTTTATGTGGACCAATTTCCAGACTCAGACTTGAGCCGGGATCGGTCTCGACAGTTTCCCAGCATGAAAATATATCCATCCATTAGAGAGGCTGTAACAGAAGGTACGAATCGTGTTACCGTCGACGGGGTACTTCTCATCGCAGAGCATGGAAATTATCCAAGGAATGAAAAAGGACAAAAATTATACCCTCGCTATGAATTTTTTAACGAAATCGTTTCGACCTTTCGAGACCACAGTCGCAGCGTACCTGTTTTCAATGATAAACACCTTTCTTGGAACTGGGAGTGGGCCAGAGAAATGGTCGATACTTCCAAGGAGATGGGATTTGGTTTCATGGCCGGTTCGTCAGTGCCGATAGCGCCTCGTTTGCCTGCAATGGACTTTCCGCTGGGCTCTGAGGTGACCGATGCGATGTGCATAGCAGTCGGTGGACCAGATGGATACGACATTCATGCACTCGAAGCGATTCAGTGTATGGTTGAACGAAGACGTGGTGGAGAGACTGGAGTCCAAGCGATTCAGGCCTATCGTGGAGATTCTGTCTGGAACTGGATGAAGTCAGACGAGTGGGACCAGAGTCTATTCGAGTCCTGTCTCTGTCGCAGTCATACCGTGCGTAGTGGGGCGGAGAACCTCAGTCACGTCTTGCCTCGGAAAGAAGCAATCCCTGGCCTGGTGACACAAACACCAACTATTTATGTATGCGAATATCGTGATGGACTCAAAGTGACCATGATACTCATGGAAGGACTGGTTGCAGATTTTACCTTTGCAGCGAGATTGAAAAATCCCAATCGGATTTTTTCGACACAGATATATCTGCCTCCACGAGAGGTGTGCAATTTCTTTAATCCGCTGGTACATCACACGGAGTCTCTCTTCCTGACTGGAAAGTCACCGTATCCCATTGAACGGACATTGTTGACCACCGGAATGACCGCAGCCGGGATAGAATCGCTGTGGCGAGATCAAAGCCGTATCGAGACCCCACACCTGGACGTTTGCTATCAACCGACCAGACATTCCACATTTTGGAGAAGCTGATGATTTCGAGACGCAAGTTTCTTGGAACAGCCAGTACGGTTCCACTTTTGAAAAGTCCTCCACGACTACCAACTGTGGATAAAGGTGAAAAAGGCATCGCAATTATCGCTACTGAATGGGCTTTCGAGTCGCTTGCGCAGCAGGTTGGCGATGCTTTCTTGATGGGATACCCATATGAAGGAAAGTGGCATCAGCCGCGTGCACGCGTGCGCTCGGTTTATGTTGAAAAAAATCCTTCATCGCGCCTGATTCGCCAGAGATCTGACGAGTTTGGGATGGTTTTGTACCCGACTATTTCGGAAACATTACGCTGTGGGAAATCGAGTATTGGCGTTGATGCTGTACTTGTTTTAGCGGATTCCGGCAGTAAACCGCGATTAACACAATCCGATCGAGAGATGTGTGATCGGTACCGTTATTTTCAACAGATCGTGAAAATATTTCACGAAGAGCAGAAGGCGCTTCCGCTTTATTTCAGTCATTTTCTTTCCGACTATTTCAAGGAGTCTGAAATCATTCTTAGTACCTCACACAAAATCGGAAGTCCACTGATGACCGGTTCCACCACTCCTTTAACCTGGAGAATGCCGGAATGCGATCTCCCATATGGTCGTGCCGTTAAAGAAGCTGTAGTGATAACGGGTCGTGATTCAGAGGCCGCTGAGTTCGAAGCGTTAGAGGCAATGCAGAGTATGCTGGAAAGACGCCGGGGAGGGGAGACGGGTGTTCGGAGTGTTCAGCTACTCAAGGGAGATCCGGTTTGGCAGGCAGCTTCTGAGGGAAGATGGTCACAAACTTTGCTTGAGGCGGCATTGTCACGTTCGGATAAGTTGCTGGGTATCACGCTGAAAGATGCTCGCCCTCAAGATCTGGTTAATAGTGGAGTCCTTCCTGAAATCGTCGATCATCCCAGGGCCTACATAATCGAGTATATCGATGGATTGAAGGCGACCTTGCTTCAGTTGCGAGGTGCTATTGGCGATCTTGTTTTTTCAGCACGATTAGCCGGACGAACCAGCCCCTTGGCGACACAATTTCTGACTGTACCGATGACAAGTGGATCCCATTCTTCCTGTCTGGTGACGAAAATTGAAGAAATGGTCAATAGCGGAGTTTCTCCCTGTCCTGCAGAGCGAGGATGGTTGGTTCGGGGTGTTCTGGAACAGGCAGAGGAATCCGGAGTTCAACGGGGGAAAGTGATCGGTACACCTGAACTGAAACGGACCTATCGAGTTCCAAAACAATCACAGTACATTCGTTCCTGACGGAAAGAGGTGCCGCTGACTCTGGTTGTGCTAGTATGACGGTTTACGATACTGATCCAGTAACAAGGTGTTCCGGGTTCCGTATGTCGATGATTATCGGTCGTTTTCGAAACATGGCAAGGTGCGAGATTCTGATTTCCAGAAAGTCGAATAGCGTTTGACGGATGTTTACGGAAATGTCATTAATGGATACATCGGTCAGGTCGTGTTTGTTTTCCGGTCCGTAACCGAAGTATCTACCGGCTTGTAGTCCACGATCTTTTATGGAAGGTAACTCGCTCGTGCGTTGGTTTCCCCTTATCCGAATGCAATCACGTGTGGGCTACTCCTCGGTCCAATCCGGTTACTGGTCTGTTTTGGTGGTCTTGTTGATTGTGGCGGGAGTTCCACAATTGATTGCAGAAGAACAGGTCGACTTTTCATTTTTCGAGCGTCGGATTCGACCCGTTTTAACAGAACGTTGTTATCGGTGTCACCTTAAGAACAAAGACAACAAGTCGGGACTGGTGCTGGATTCCAGGAGAGCTTTGTTTCAAGGAGGGCGTTCCGGCCCGGCTTTGGTCGATGGGGACCCCGAAGCAAGTTTGCTCATACGCGCGATTCGTCATGAGCCATCTGTCGCTTCGATGCCTCCAGATCAGAAATTGTCAAAATCAGAAGTACAGGCATTTGTAACCTGGGTACGACAAGGATCGCCATGGCCTAATAACGAGCTCACAACCAGGTCATTAGCCAATCCGGATCAATCCAAGGAATTCTGGTCTTTCCAGCCGGTAACGAAACCCGCTGTGCCGGGAATGGACGATTCGGCCTGGGTTCGTTCTCCAGTAGACGCTTTTGTACTTAAAGGGTTGCAGGCCTCTGGGCTGAAACCTGTACCTCCAGCTGATCGTCGACAGTTGATTCGCCGTGCGACACTTGATTTACATGGGGTACTTCCGTCACCGGATTCGGTTAATGCTTTTGTTAAGGATCTTTCACCGGGTGCGTTTGAAACACTGATAGAACGTCTTCTGGCGTCACCTCGGTATGGAGAACGCTGGGCACGCCGCTGGATGGATGTGGTGCGCTATGCTGATTCGAATGGCATGGATGACAATATGACCTATGCCGATGCCTGGCGTTATCGTGACTACTTGGTTCAGGCCTTTAATGAAGACAAGCCGTACGATCATTTTGTACGTGAACAGATTGCCGGAGACCTGATGAGTTTCGATGACCCAGATGCTGCACATCATGCAACGGTGGCAACAGGATTCTTGATGATCGGCCCTAAAATGCTGGCGGAAGATGATCCCGTCAAGCAGCGAATGGATATCATCGATGATCAGTTGGATACGTTGGGGAGGGCATTTATGGGGCTCACCATCGGCTGTGCACGATGCCATGATCACAAGTTCGATCCCATTTCAACAGAGGATTATTATGGACTAGCGGGTATTTTTCTAAGTACGCGAGTCATGTTGTCGTATCGGGTTGATTCGAAATGGAACAGTATTGCCGGGGGAACCACTCGAGGGAATGAAAAACTGG
>CAXEIY010000057.1:0-3489 GCA_963996245.1 uncultured Planctomycetia bacterium
AGACCTCCTTCGAGCCCTTTGAAGTCACTTGCGCTCTCGACAATAATCTCCTTTTCATCCGAATGCTTCTGGTACGCTTCGCTCGGATCGATATTGTGGTGGAACATGACGATCGCTGGTTTGTCGGATTCCGAGTCAAGAACCGACTCAAGCCAGCCCAGTTGTTTGTTTCCAAGTATCCCAGGTCCTTTCACAGGGTTGTCTGGCATCTGCATGGTAAGAGAATCCAGAAGCACGAGATTCGCGTGCCGGGATTTTAATACCGAAACATGGCGTTGTTTTAACAGCACGCGGTCGTCTCGCAACCACCTTTCTCGAAACACCCTGGAAAAGTCGTTGCGATGATCATGGTTCCCCATCGTCACATGCAGTGGTATTTTTTCAAGAGCTTCAAATTGACTTGCCAGCAGGCCGTATTCGTCGCTTCCTCCCACATGTACACAGTCTCCATTTAAAATTAATCCCGCGGGTGTTTCAGGTAACGCGTTCACCTGGCCAGAAGCATGACCGAAATTCTCTATCACGGTCATTGCCCGCTTATCCATGTTCGCTTTGTTGGCACGATAATGCCGTTCAATTGAGCTTGCCGATAAAAGATGCGTATCAGACAGCAAGGCCCAGACATCTGGGTTGGACATCGACTCTTCGCCAGGCAACGGTGTTTGCTGGAGGACTGCCGTAGCCATCATGGATTCAGCGATAAACGCGCGCCGGGATACGGGCAACAGATGAGTGGGCATATTTCGATAACCTCCGTGAAGATTAAACAGGGAAGAACGTCACTTCGTTTCAGGATAATGTTGAACACATAATCATGGGATAATAACAGGTTGATGGCTTCGTTTTCAGTATAGGTCAAAATAGAACCCGGTCGTTTCTTCTGATAATATGTGGATTTCCGTCGCCGCGTTTCCGTTAACATTCCATGTGACAGTACATTAGATAAGGCTGTGATCGGTACACATAACGACGCTGGTTTTCGGTTGGCTATGCAGGTGGAATAAGGAAAGGGACTTTCACACATGTTCGACCCCCAACCGGTCAAAGCGTTTGTGGCCGAGTTGATCCACGAACGCGACAACGTATTGGAAGCCTTACTGTCTGACAGACAACACCGGGGGACCCAGCAAAAGCTGGCCAATTGGAAAGCCGGTTGTCGTGTGTTGGCAAAAGATCAGCAGACACTTGAGTTCGGAAAACGGGTACATCTGGCCACCGCACCGCCAGGGAAAACCACTCGGCTTTTGGAAAAGCTCCGACGACGATATGAGTTTGGCGCAGCTCAAATGACGTTTCAACAGGCAAAAACGTCCGTCACACGTGCAGGGTTAGACTATTTATTGGCCGGGTTGGATACCGCATTCAAGGCCCATACCGCATTACTCGATGATGCACGGAATGCTTACGAACAATCTCGATTAGTGGATATCCAGGCACATCGTATCGCGATCAAGGCGTTATCTGATGGGTTGCAATCGTTTGATAAGCCGCGAGATAAACGTGCTAAACAGGAAGTGTGGAGAGCTCAAGCGATAGATCTGGTGTTGGCGCATCCGGACTGGACTGACAAGCGGATAGCCAGGGAAGTTGGGATACATCCATCTGATTTATCCAAGGACCGGAAATACCAGCGTATGGCGGCAGCGGTACGAGCTGAAGGGAAACCTTGACCGGTTATTGAAAGCAAGGACCTTCTTGACGCACAACGTACAAGGCTATCTGCAGTTAGACAGAAACGAATGATCTGTCCTTCGGTCGCAACCGGGATCCGAATGGAACGCCATCTAACCAATTGTCTATTGTCACCACCTGTTCCATAAAAGGGCTTTATTTTGTGACAGGAGGGGTCTGGAACGGAATGACAATATGATTTGTGAATTTAACCATTGTCCACGACATGGAGAATGAAATTAACTCTGCATTCATGCTACATAAACATCGATTGTTACCAAGCGCATTGCTAGTATCAGAGTGACAAAACAGTCCCTGGAAGGTCCACCTGAAGGCTATGAGGGTAAGGTAAGCGACAAGGTCATATGGAGGGTACTCCGAGTCACGCTTGGATCTTGTAGACGAATCATTATATCGGATTACAGAATGGAAATTCTGGATGAACTCTCAGTTTGGATCATCGTTGTCCGTTGCCGAGACGGCAACAGCCATAAACCTGCCAAAGCCACCTGTGGTTCTCACACCTTTGACGAGTATCCGATTTTTCGCGGCCTTGCACATTTTCATCTATCACTTAGACGCTTTTCGACAACTGGATTCTAAAGAAATCGGTCTGGATCTTTCAGTATTCGACAACCTCGTTCCGGAGTGGGCCAACAACTGGATCAAACACGGATATTGTTCTACGAGTTTGTTCTTTTTGATTTCGGGTTTTATTTTAGCCTATCTGTACACCGGACCGGATGGTGCTATGCGAGTCAATAAGCGCAAGTTCTGGATAGCGCGTCTTGCACGTGTCTACCCACTACATTTGGTCCTGTTGCCATTTGTAGCAATGGGTGTGCACTCCATTGTCACTCTGGGGTACATGCCCGGAGATCTTTCGATGGGCGGTAGCGATTGGTTTGAAATAAGCAGCAGCGCATTGTTGAACGCGCTATTGTTACAGGCCTGGTTTCCGCCCTATGCATTGAACTGGAATTTCCCGACCTGGGCACTTTCTGCAGTTGCTTTCTTCTATTTCGCGTTTCCGTTTTGTGTGTTTGTGCTACATCAATTGACGCGTGTCCAGCTTTTTGCATTGATGATGGCACTACCCGTGGCATCGTTGGTTCCAACGATCCTGTTATTTATGTTCCACCCTGCTCCGAATGCATTAGTAACATTCTCTCGTGAGCTAGTAACGCGCAGTCCCCTGTTGTGGCTTCCACATTTTGCGTTGGGAATAGTACTTTCACGTTTATTTCACATTACTCGTTACAACCAAGACTGGCGACGGCCAGCACGTTTCTTAAGTTGGGGGGATGCTGCAATCGTTCTTGTGTTCCTCATGGAACTGCTGCACCAGTCCGCGTACCTGCCTTGGTTGAATTTTCCTGATCTGTTTTTGCGCCACGGAATACTGGCCCCGTTATATCTCATCATTATTTACGATCTTGCCCAGAATCGCGGTCTCTTAGCTCGGTTTCTGAATCAGCCTGGTATGAGGATCCTTGGCGAATGTAGTTTTTCTATTTTCATGTTGCAGTGGCCAGTCATGATCCTAGGCATGATCATCTTCACGGGGTCAAGCATCCCATCAGTTATTCAATTGGCTGCGATTGTCCTTTTGACGGTTTGTTTGTCGATTGCCAGTACGAAGTTCTTCGAAAAGCCACTGGCAAACTGTCTCCGGAAGCGATTTGAATCAGCACTTGGCTGACGCAAATCTGCATCGTCCTGGTGTTGGAGTGTACGGTACCAGAGCGTGCAATCTAAAGATCGGGGTTGGTGGAAGAGAGGAAAGATGAGCAGGACTGCAAATGATGTTTAATCTTG
>CAXEIY010000058.1:0-15584 GCA_963996245.1 uncultured Planctomycetia bacterium
CCTGCCATGAGAGCGCACGATACAGCAGGCCAATGGTCACGTCCGATGTTATTGTTGATTTTGGGTGTGCGGCCAAACTCTCCCCACACAATTACGCTTATATCGTCCAGGAGTCCCTGGTCTTTCAGGTCATCAACAAGTGCTGAAATTCCCAGATCAACATGAGGGGCATTATGTCGCATGCGGTCAAAATTCTTGTTGTGTGAGTCCCAGGTTCCGAAATTAAGTGTCACGCACCGCACACCTGCCTGGACAAGTCTTCTTGCAACCAAGAATTGTTCTGTATGCCAGTTAGCGGGGTGCGATCCGCTTTTGAAGATGGGGCCACCTTGGCCGTATTTTTTTCGCAGCGCAGGAACCTCTTTATCAAGGTCTAAAGCGTCCACCACTTTGCTTGAGGTAAGTACACCTAAGGCCTGATCGGTAAAAGAATCGACGCTGTTCAGAACGCCGCTGGTATCGATGTCTTTACGTATACGATCCAGACTTTTCAGCAGTGTCTTTCGGTCCCCAAGTCTTTCGAGAGTTACCTCGTTAAGTGTCATGTTGGCGATTCCCGTGCCGTCAGGGAGAAAGGCGGTGTGGGCGCGTCCCAGAAAACCAGGTTCTCCCGGATTGGCCCAGGGACGATGGCTGGTTTCAAGGGATAGACTTACAAAAGGCGGAACAGAAAGGTCAGAAGGTCCCATAATCTTGGATAGAAAGGCTCCCAGACTCGGACGATTCTTGATTCGGAAATCCTGTTCTGAATAGCCGCTGTAACACATATACGGAGAGTGCTCGTTACGATTTCCCACAACGGAACGGATCACGGCTAACTGATCCATTCTCTCAGCAAGATGTGGAAATAATTCACATATTCGAATGCCTGGAACACGGGTTTCAATGGGCTGAAACTCCCCCCGAATTTCCGATGGGGCATCCGTTTTGATTTCCCACATGTCCTGATGAGGAGGGCCACCGGCGAGGAACACCATGATGATTCCCTTATGGTTGTTTCCTGCAGTAGCTGACTGGGCCTGAAGGATCTGAGGCAGGTTAAGCCCGCCCATTGCCAATCCACCGATTTGAAGGAAATCACGTCGACCTACTTTGTCACAAAAAGAACGGTTTGGATTTCCGCTAGAAAGTGTGAACATGGGGAAGTCTCCAGCCAAGGCAATAGAACAGGGTGGAACTTATGTGCTTTTATCCTAATATCTTACCTGCCTACCCGGTTACAGCTCAAGCATTCTTGTAGTCAAACGGTTTTCAGCCCGCGATTATGAAGACGGGATGTCATTTTTTTAAGTAGCCTTATGAGTTTATGATATTACCGTTCAAGCGATCGAAAGTAAGACTGGATTAGGGACGATAACAATGTTTTGATGGATCGCTGATGTTCGCTTTGCTCCGTTGGAAGTACAATGAGATATCGACATACTGTTATTGGGTGTGTCATTTTTATAGCCGTGATGAGTGTCATGTTACGCACCATTGAATCGAAACTGTTGTTTCCCGCTCCCCGGTTTCCTTCTGGAAACTGGTCTCCCCAGGACCTTGAGTTTGAAGAGATTGATTTTTCCGCCGAAGACGGAGTGCCGTTACACGGTTGGTTTTTACCTCATCAAGACCCTCGAGCCCATGTGTTGTTCTGTTACGGTAACGGCGAGCATGTCGCCTTCATAGCTCCGGTTTTGAAGCATCTGAACGAGGCATTGAACTGTTCGCTGTTCGCTTTTGACTATCGTGGCTATGGGCGAAGTTCCGGTTCTCCGACTGAGCAGGGAATATTTGCTGACAGTCGTGCTGCTCACATCAAGTTTGCACAGTTGGCGGACATTAAATCTTCTGAAGTGGTGGTGATGGGAAAATCATTGGGAGGAGCCGTCGCTGTTGAATTAGCTGCAACCCGGACGATACGCGGCCTGGTTCTATTGCGGACATTTACCAGTATCCCGGATGTGGCCGCTTGGCTTTATCCGTGGTTTCCCGTTCGGTGGTTTATGCACAGCGAATTTAACTCACTTCACAGGATTCAGAGTTATAACGGGCCGTTATTACAAGGTCATGGCACCGCTGATAAGGTTGTTCCCTATGTGCAGGGTGAGCAGCTGTTTGAGGCGTCTCCAAGTACTCGTAAACAGTTCGTTTCGATTCCTGGAGGAACACATAATGCCCCCATTGAAGGACGATTTTTTGAAGCGTTAGAATTGTTTCTAAACGCACTTCCTTGAAAAGTGACGATCTTTAGTCAGAGTGTCGTGAAAGTGGTCCAGGTGAATTGGTGGATGCTATAAGTGTAAATCAATTAAGTAAGTATTACGGAAAGGCGCGTGCGCTCGAAGAGGTGAGTTTCACTGTCTCAGAGGGGCGTTTAGTCGGATTTCTGGGGCCCAACGGTTCTGGCAAGAGTACAACGATTCGAATCCTTTTGGGCATGGTGCGTGCCACGTCAGGTACATCCCGTATTCTGGATCAGGATTGTTGGGAAAACGGTCCATCATTGCGTCAGCAGGTGGGATATGTGCCTGCTGAACTGCATTGTTTTATTCATCTCACAGGTGCGGACAATCTGTCGTTTCTGGCCGATGCACGCGGGGTTGACTGCCAGAATGAGATTGATCGACTGATTCAAGTGTTCCAACTGGATTTATCAAGGAGGGTTCGAGATTACTCAAGTGGAATGAGGCAAAAATTGGGATTAATACAAGCAATGATGCACCGTCCCCGATTGTTGATTCTGGATGAACCAACGAACAATCTGGACCCCCTGGTTCGGCAGATGCTGTATGGAGAATTGGCACAGGTTGTAAAAAGGGGCCAAACTGTTTTGCTGTCGAGTCATACTTTGAGTGAATTGGAGTCATTGTGTGAGGAAATTGTCATTTTACGTGATGGTCAGGTAGTCGATCATCAAACGATGGAAACTATGCGTTCGCGTGCTGGACGTAAAATCACAATGGTTTTTCCGGATTCAGAAAAACTCCCAGACGACTACCCAGAAGCTCTGGAAATTACGGCTTGTCAGGGAAATAGGATAACGGCGGCATGGAACGGTCCTCTGGAACCCTTCCTAAGTTGGATATCAACGGTACGAATCCATGACCTTGTTATCGCACCTCCCGATCTGGAGCGCCTTTTCCTGAGTTATTACGGGCATTATCAAACGGAGCTGCGATCATGAATGGTGCCCTGACTGCCAAGATGACCCGCGACTCGGCTGTGGTTGTTTTGATGACCTCTGTGGCCCTGGTGTTATTCGGATTTCTGTTTGTTCTGGCGATGTCTAATTGGGCACAGGACTTGTTATTACTCTGGTCGAAGATCGGTTTCATACAGAGGATGTTCCGGTTTGTTCTAAGTATTGATCTTCAGGGTGAAGTTACGGTTAACACATTGATTGTATCCGGGTTTGTCCACCCGTTTCTGTTGATGATTACATGGGGATGTATCGTCAGCATCTGTACTCATTTCATTGTTGAGCCTATTGATCGAGGGACTGCAGATTTGTTGTTCACGTTACCGATTTCGCGCGCGACATACTTTGTGAGCGCTACGGCTGTTTGGGTTAGTGCTTCCGGTGTGATTGCGTGTGCGGCATTACTGGGCATATGGATTGGAGGAGAGTGGTTTGATTTGACACCCCCCTTGCCGATTTTTCGATTGATACTGGTGGTCATGAATCTCTGGATTCTCTATTTCGCGATCGGTTGTTTGGCGATGTGCGTTGCTGCCTTGGTCAACCGTAGAACACAGGCAGTAGGAGGAATGGTTGCTTTGTTGTTATCTTCGTTCCTAATTAATGTTTTAGAGGCGTTTATCCCTTTTTTTAGGGCGATAAGATTCTTGGGCCTGCTGTGTTATTATAGGCCAGTTGAAATTCTTCAGTCTGGAAATCCCTCATGGACTCATATCGCGGTTCTGACGGGAATTGCTGTCGTGTCCTGGGTGATCGGATGCGGTCTTTTTATGCGAAAAGATATTCCGGTTGCGTAGAGAACGAATTTTGTTTGTCGATAGCAAGGAAGATTAGGCAAACAAGGTGTTTTCTTATTCGCATCAAATGGAGTTGATGGTATGCTATTCCAAGGGCGATATTAGGGTGAAAGCAGGCACGTGCAGCTCCGGGTGTGACCGGTATTCAGGGGTGGAAGCTCATGTTTGATGTAGGTAATTTCCGCGCAAAAACGTGTAGTGGATTGACGCGTCGGTCCTTTTTGCGAATTGGATCTTCTATTCCTATGGCTTGGGGGTTAACGTCTCTGGATTCAGCAAAGGCAGCGTCTCTTGCACGTGCAAAATCGGTGGTCTTCGTTTGGTTGTGGGGCGCTCCAAGTCACCTGGACACGTTTGATCCAAAACCCGATTCTCCGATGGAATACCGGGGACCCTATGGAACTATTGCTACTCGAACCCCCGGAGTTCGATTCACGGAACTGTTACCGCGGATGGCAGAACGTAGTGATCGTTTTACGCTTGTAAGATCACATGTTACCACCCAGCCCGGGCATCCAGACGCCGGAACCGTATCGTTTACCGGTTTTCATGAACGCCCCTTACCTGTGAAACCCAATTTTGGATCAATCATTGCGAAACATCGGGGACATCAGGGACAATTACCTCCATTCATGTCTATTGGTCGGGGTACCCCTCGTGATTCGGCACGTTTAGTGGAAGGCTATGGAGGAGGCACCCTTGGTAAGTCTTATGACCCTTTCATTGTAAAATGTGATGCGGATGGATCTGTTGGCATTCCTTCATTACAGCTGCTAGAGGGAATTACCCCCAACCGGTTGGTAGACCGAAAAAGCTTGTCGGCCCGCCTTGATGAAGTTCGTAGACGGCTGGACAGTTCCGGAATCGCTGACTGGGATCGGGTGTACCAGCATGCTTACGGTATGCTGCACAATCCCGACTCACGGCGCGCTTTTGATCTCAATGAAGAGCCCAGAGAGATACGAGATCGATATGGTTTTTCAACATTTGGCCAAAGTGCCTTGATGACACGTCGAATGGTAGAAGCTGGTGTGCCGTATATTCAGTTAAATTGGAGTGAGACGGTAGAAGCCATTACCCCCAATCACGATTTTGGGTGGGATACTCATATTTACAACTTCGAAATGCTTCAAGATAGGCATTGTCCCATTCTCGATCGAGCTTTGCCGGTGCTATTGGATGAACTGGAGGATAGGGGGCTTCTAGAGACCACTCTGGTGGTCGCAATGGGTGAATTTGGACGGACACCTAAGATCAGTAATCGAGCGGCACGTGATCATTGGCCACGATGTTACTTTTCACTTTGGACCGGTGCCGGATTGGATGTAGGTCGCACGCTTGGTGAAAGCGACAAACTGGGTGAAGATCCTATTACCGATCCAATCAGTCCCTTGATGGTGGGGACCACTCTTGCTGAGTTTGCAGGGGTGACTACTGCGGATCGAGCAGAAATGAATGTGTTGCCCGGAGGACAGGTCATTGATGGGCTTCTCTAGCATGTCCAAGTGGCTTTCGGTTTTGCTGATTATGGGGATCACATTTCTCATGCTATCCCGTGTAAGGGCAGAGGAATCGATCCGTCTTACGCAGGACAGTCTTTTCAAACGGGATCCTACCTTTGTGGATCAAGGGAAGGCCATTGTATTTGTGCTTCTTGAGAGACCGGAGCAACTGCGTCTGATGAAATTAGACTTGGCTAGTGGCACGAGTAGTCCGCTCCACCAGGATGAGAATCGTTCGGAACTGGAACCGAGGTTTTCTCGTGATGGTCGGTATTACGCTTATATTCAAAGTCGGAGCCCGGCTAGTGTGGCCATGGTAATTCGGGATGCGAAAGAAAAGAAAGAGGTGGAGATTCCCCCGGAGTCTGGATTTTCAGGAATGCGCAGCCCCGTGTTTGCGCCCGATGGTAGTCGTATTTATTACTCCTTTGCTGAGGAGGGACGACAGCAGATTTTTTCGGTTGACCTTCAGGCTGCTAATCGGAAAAAAGTTGTAGATAGTCGAGGAATTAATAACTGGCCAGATATATCGCCGGATGGAAAGCATATCGTTTTCAGCTCGACGCGCGACGGAAACTATGAAATCTATTTAAGCAAGATTGACGGATCTGAACTGGTACGTGTGACGGAATCACCTTTTATGGACATCCGTCCGCGGATGTCTCCGGATGGAAAGCGGATTGCTTTCGTCAGCACCCGAGATGGAAATTACGAACTCTATGTTGTGGATGTAGACGGAACCAATCTGATTCGTATTACGAACAACGCGGAGCGGGACGATTTTCCTGACTGGCATCCGGAAGGAAAACGTCTCGTATCGGTTTCCGAACGGGCCGGACGAAAAGACCTGTACCTGTTCATGGTTCCATAACGAGATGATCGGGCGGTCTAGTCTTCATTTAGAAGCCACGCTTCTAAGACACGAACAAGCGGATCTAGATGTTGTGAGTAGAAGTGATCCGCGTGTGGAATCACCTGCACATCGAGGCAAGATTTTTTTTCGCTTCGGTGTGAATCAAGTAGCTGCGGAAGCCCTTGGAATGCGATATGGTTTTCGATTTCCTGGCCACCGAATGTTATAAGCATTCGTACCGGAATGGGATCCAGATACTGAAGAAAATTATATTTTTCGTCTGGTCCGTATTTTTCCAGATAGCCGTCAGCGGTAATTAGCATCGGTAAGGGAAAAGACACTTCCATGAGAGTTCTTCCGCTTCCCCCCTCGACATGTCTTTCTGCTTGGCGGTAGGTGTCCAGGAACGCTGGATGTCGATCCAGAAACCAGGAATGGGACAGGCGTGGTGGTGATAATGCAAGGACACTGCTTAATTGTGGAATCACCTCAGTCGCAGCGCAATAGATCGATTTGACTGCTCCGAGGCTGTGGCCTAATAGATGAATGCGGGTAAACCCTTTATGGCTTAGAAAATGGCACCATGCTGTGAGATCTTTTCTACAGTCATTGACTCTTTCATATGCAGCGCCCTGACGCCTACCCCCTTCGCGTGTTGCAGCGGTGCTGATACTGTCGTGACCGCGTGTGTTGACTCGTAAAACGGACATCCCTTTGCGAGAGAAGTGTTGTGAGATCATTTCGAAAACAGCAGATGTGTAGAATGCACCTCCAGTTCCATGGACACATAACAGGACATCTGACGGACTGGTATGAGTGGGGCTATTCAACGGAGGGTGTAAGGCGCCATCTAGTCTCACTCCGTCTTTTGTTTTGGTCTGTACAAGTTCTACAATCACGATCTGGATTATCCCCTGGTTTGGACTATATGTGTTTCCATTTATCAGCGCATCTTTTAAGGTGCTTCGGTTATTGTTGTGCAGCAACCGATAACCAAATAATAGTTCTGATCAATCCAAAAGTAGATTCCGTTGTATATTCATTACCGCTAATGGTTGCCGTATTTACATATTGATGGGCATCACTATCTCCCGTGTTGCTCAAATCTTGGATTAATATGATATCTATGAATTTTCCGGAGTTTGCATGGATCCCCGTAGTATGTGTCCTTTAGCATTTTGTAATGCTATGGAAAAAGGAAGTTGTGCTTGGGAAGAAGAGGAACCACATTTTACTATGGGATAGGCAGACTTTTACGGTAATTCTCTCGCTGTTTCGTTCGGTCATAGGTGTTGGTAATGGACTCCCATTTTTCCGCCACTGTTTCCAGTGCTTTCCGGGGTTTCGATAGCCCATTGAGTGTTTCGTGAAGTGCTTGGTCCAGAGCGGTCATGTATTGTTGGCTTCCAGGAATCCTCAGATCGAAGACGAAATTATCGCTGCTGGTGGCTGATTGTTGAATTGTGAAAAACTGTTGTGCCTCCTGATTTCCGAGGTCGTCATGCACCCATGCCATGATGTTTCCTTGGTGTGTATTTCGAAATGGGACAACGGATGGATCACCCTGTTCAGGAGGCCAGTTGTTGGAAAGGTATTCAAAAAAATAGCGAGTAAAATGAGTGGCAACATCGAGGTTGTCAGTCGATTTCGACAGGGATAAGGAAAGGCTCATGAAGCCAAGAAAGGCAGGTTGATTGGGATTTTCATCCATATTTTCCCACTGCTTGCGTGTCGTGTCAAAAACCCGGTTAGAACCAGGTAGAGATGTGATTCCGATGGCTGCAATATGATCCGTTCCAGTCGATTGCCGGCGATTTGGATATTCCCATCCTAACCCTAACATGGCCTGTCCCGTTCTCAAGGCATGTTGGACATCCGACACATTGTAGTTTAGGTTCGCCTGCAATTCGGGATGTTTCTCGAGAATGTAGTCATAGCGATTTCTTGTGTCACCGCTTTTTTCATCGAACAACGGTGATCCACCTTCATATATTCGATTCGCATCATCTCCGTAGGAGTTTCTGTTTTCGTTTTTGATCCAGGTGTCGATTCTTTGTTGATCGGATGACGTCAACGGACTGAGATCGCGTGCAGTGACCATGTCTTCCAGTGCAAGGATGAAACCATCTTCAGCAATTAAAGGTTTCATTGATCGCAGATCGAACAGAAATGAATAGTTGTTAGGGTGCTTTGAGTAAGTGGCCGCACGGGCAAGAAAAACAAATCGTCTCCATTCTTTGCCCAGCGGTTCGGCGAGGCCAAGCTGTGGTTTTGACTGGGAGTTGTCAGATGCTGCACTGGTTCGAGTGATGGATTGGGCGACACGAAAATAAGATTCCCAATCATGCGGGGGAGAGTGCCCGTATTGTTCCAGCAGGTCGCGTCGAAAATAACAGACCAGAGTGGGTGTGCCGAGAGGAATACTCAGGGTAGCTCGAGACCAGCGGCTGAAATAATTTTTCAGTACCGGGAAAAAATCATTCCAATCGAGATTTTCATCTTCCAGTAAGGTATGTTCGAGTCGATGGAGACGATCGTTTTCCGCTAAGTCACCAAGCGCCCATGATGGGAAGATAAGAATGTCGTCACCTGCAAAGGTCTGGGTAGGTGAACTCTGGATCTGTTCAGGCAGATGTTCAATCAATTCCACTTTCGCGCCTGTTTGAAACTCCCATTCGGATTGAATTTCTTCGAAGGCAGTTTTAATAGCCGAATTTGCAGGGATACCGACACGAATCTGCTGGTCTTGAAAGACACGCATTGGATCGATAGAGTCAGTCGGTTTGCTACAGCCACTGGAGGCGATAAAGCAAGTCGCAATTCCGACCATAAGGGAAACCAGTGGGGATTGCAGATGAGATGGAGTCATGACAGATAGCCGGTTCAGTAGGTCGTTTACTGGAATCGCAGGATAAAAATTGTACCTATGAAGTCATGCTAAGATGCGTAAGCCCGATCTGCAAGATGATGATTTCTTAACGTTCCATGACGCACCTTGGGTGATGGCGCTGAGATCGTCGTTAATTCATTGGTACCGGAAACAGGCACGTGATCTTCCCTGGAGGCGTTCGCGGGATCCTTATGCCATATGGGTAAGTGAAATCATGCTGCAACAAACCCAGGTAAGTACCGTTGTTCCATTTTTTGAACGATTTATGGAATCGTTTCCAACAGTAGAGAAACTTGCCGCTGCTACCGAAGCAGCTGTCTTGAAACGCTGGGAGGGCCTCGGATATTATCGACGTGCACGGAATCTACATCGAGCAGCTCAAGAGGTGACAGATCAGTATGACGGTCAGGTGCCAAGAGATTCTGCGACACTGTCACGATTACCTGGAATCGGTCAGTACACTGCCGGAGCGATTCTCTCGATTGCTTTTGATTGTCGTGAGCCGATTGTGGAGGCTAACAGTCGCCGTGTTCTTTCCCGTTTGTTTGCCATTAAGGGGGATCTTTCCAGACAACCTGGGAAGCACTTACTTTGGGATCTGGCAAAATTTGTTTTGCCTGATAAAAATGTCGGTGATTTCAACCAAGCGATGATGGAACTTGGTTCTCAGTGTTGTCAAAAACAGTATCCACGATGTATGGAGTGCCCTATTAAAAAATGGTGTCGGGCTTTTCAGGAGGGGCTACAGGAAGAACTGCCTTTCACCCCTGCTCAGCCAAAAATTCAAGCGGTGCGTGAAGTTGCCGTAATTGTACGCAAGGGAAAACGTGTTTTGGTAGTACAACGCCCAAATGATGGACGTTGGGCGGGAATGTACGATTTTCCGCGTTTTGAGTGTTCCTTTCGTTCAAAAGAAAAAATCCGCCAGCTGATGGTTCGAGGAGTCCATCAACAGACCGGAGTTCCGATACAGGCGGGTAAAAAGATTGGTCAGATTCGGTATGTTGTGACACGATTCCGCACAAGCGTAGACTGTTATGAAGCGCACTTCTTGAATACAGGAAAATCTAACCGATCAGAGAATGACATTTCGGTAAATACACTTCAGAAAGAACAACAAGAAGCCGGTTCTCTATGGCATATGCAATGGGCTACCCGGAAGCAGATAGACTCCTTTCCAATGTCGGTTCCGGCAAGACGTGTAATTCGATTGCTTGAGGATTTTGATTAACCGAGTGTTTTTATTCAGACAGCCTTTCCTTCTTGCGGTTGATCGACGTAACATCAGGGAATAATGGACTCTTCGAAACCGGTAATCCGATGGCATACGATCGCCGCACCGGCATCACTGCTGCTTTGTGTGTTCTTTTGGTATTGGCCGATTTTTTTCGGAGATCGTCCTGTTGGCGGTGATGTCAGCGCTTTTTTCTATCCTCTTATGCAATCTTACGACGAGTCCCTGGAAAAGGGATCTCTAGTGTCTCTATGGAATGACCGTTGGGGATACGGATTTCCGTCGCTTGCAGAAAGCCAGACTGCGAGTTTATATCCCATTCATGTGCTGCTGTATTCTATGTTGAATACTTCAGAAGCGTTTGTGCTGAACTTGCTGATTCACATGATAATGGCAGCGCTGTCCGCTTATTTTGCCGCACGTGTCATGGGCTTGCGCCCTTTGGGGGCGTGGTTGTGTGGCTTTGTCTTTTTTGCGGGAGATTTTTTTACGGTTCACGCACCTCATCAGTGGGCCTATATGTCTGGAAGCTGGTTTCCGGTTGTGCTGATGATCACTTGGAAGATACTCCAGTTGGGGGCATCCGGTGATGGAGACCTGGACGGACAGGAAAAACAAGGGACTTTTTCAAAGCCCGGTTCCCTGAAATCAAAACAACTTTTTCATGGGCACTCACAAACAGCTTTGCTCACTTTGCTGCTTTCTGGAAGCCTTGCCTGTCAGATGTTGACCGGTCATTTCCAATTGGCTTTTATTACACAAGTTATGATGTTTTTGATTACCGGTTTTAGTGTTTTTCAGCGAACAACATCCCGAGGACTGCGATGTGTCCGGACTGGCTATATTCTGTTGGGGTGGATCGCTGGTTATCTTTTGGCTGCTGCACAGCTCATTCCTACGGCTGAACTGCTGCAAGAATCTTCTCATGACGTTAGCCGTTATGAATATCTATCTGGATTTTCCAACACACCTTGGCATTTAATCAATTATGGTGCTGGTCTGCTTTTCCAAAATCCTTTGTGGCGTGGATTGGTCTGGTCTCCGGTTAATCCTGCGACTTCCGATCCCTGGCATACTGCTCCGGAAGAATGTTTAAACTATGTAGGATTAATTCCACTTTGTTTTGCCTTGGGTGCTGCATGGAAATGGCGACGTACACCACAGATTCGACTGTGGGCTTTGTTGGCGGTATTTTCGTTAATTCTGAGTCTGGGGCCCTATTTTCCAGGTTTTCGTCTTTTAATCCAGTTACCTGGTTTTGGATGGTTTCGGGCCAATGCACGTTGGACGTTGGCAACCACTTTCTGGATTTCTGTTTTGAGTGGTTTTGCATTGGATCATCTTACCGGTGACCAGTTACGGCGCTGGACACGCATATTTTCCATCGCATGGATCTCGGTAATGCTGGTAGCGGGTCTTGTTTTTTGGACTGTGTTAACGACGGATTTGGAAAAGAGTTCGTGGAAGGAGCGATGGACTGATGGGGTGTGGCAGGTTTTGTCACCTTGGCAGAAGGACAGTTGGAAATCGATTTTACTCCACTGGAAGAGTCCTCCTTCACGGGATGAGTGGACCATGTCACAGCTGGCCACGCTAGGATATGATCTCACGAAAGATCTGCCCGATACCGTTTCAGATCAATTTGGTTGGGTCATTGTAAGAGAGTTGACACCAGCTATCGGGGTGATGGTTCTTATGCTGGGATTGAGCTTGTTCTTACGATTGACCCCGATGAGATGGAAGACGCTGGCCATTGTCATTACGGTTTTGGATCTTGCCCTGTTTTCATTAAGGAAGCCGCTGGACTGGGATGTACCGATGGTGCCTTACCAAAGCAGTGTTTTTCAGACGATTAAAAAAATATCGGAAACCACACCAGGGACTTCGGCTCAACTTATTCGTACGGTAGATGAATTCAGTAATCTTCCAATGGCCGCAGGGTTAGTTCCTGTTTTGGCATATCGAACCTTGGATATTCCCGTATTTCCAGAACGACTGACTCAACTTTCATTAGTCGGAAGTGTTCCAGTCCCTACGGAAGTCAGGGATCTGTTAGCGCTTTCGGGTATTCAATACAGCATTTTGAGAGAACGTGGATATCCAATCAGTACAGGAACACGTGTTAAAGACCCGAAGTTGGCCAGATGGATGCGAGGCAGTGCGTATGTCGATCAGCTGGAGCGCGTTCAATCTGAACTGTTGCATTACCGGATTATGCAGTGGCCTAAGTCACCCGGACAGGCTTGGACGATCCCCTTATCGAAAGAACTGAAACTAGCAAAAGCACTCGACGAGTTACCCGATCGGGATTCAGTGGTTTCCGCCACACTGACACGGGAAAGTCCGGAACGTATTATCTGTGAAACCAGGGTTGAGTGCGCTTCTCTTTTGATTGTTTCGGATCTCTACTATCCGGGATGGGAGGTTGTCGTAGACAATGGGGTGAAACAGAGTAATCAGGAAATGTATCGTGCTTTTAAGGCATGGCGTGCGGTTCTTTTACCTGCCGCGGGTGAGTATCGTGTTACGATGGACTATCGGCCGGTTTCTTTTCAGTGGGGTAAGTGGATTTCCTTGGTGGCAGCTTCCATATGGATATTGGCAATGTTATCGATTCTAGGTGGTTGTTGTTACAAATGGTCAGAAACTAAATAGGAATGTTCTTGATTGGTATTCGCGCTTCGGTTGGTGTCAGGTAAAGATTACAGGCAGAGCCTCTGCGAAGGGATAGTCAGGACTTGTTTTAGAAGGTTTTTACAAACTCGCCATGACAAAAGTAGCCATTCTTGGTGCATCCGGATATTCGGCGCTTGAGCTGATTAAAATACTGTTGCGTCATCCGCATGCGCAGATTTCAGTTTTGGGTACTCGTCGTGAAGATAACCCTGATATTGCTGAAGTTCATCCTGTTTTGAAGGATCGACTGCATCTCGAATGTACCTCTCTGGATCCGAAAGAAATTGCGAGCAGGGCTGAGTGTGTCTTTTTGGCATTGCCCCATAAAGCCAGTATGGCACTTGTTCCGGAACTAATGGAACAGGGATGCCGTGTGATCGATTTGAGTGCGGATTATCGCCTTACTGATTCAGCAGTCTATGAACAGTGGTACAATACTCCACATGTGGATGCCGTTCATCTTTCTCAGGCAGTGTACGGCTTACCTGAAATTGATGACGGGAGCATTGCGACAGCTCAGTTAATTGCTAATCCGGGCTGTTATCCGACATCTGCGATCCTTGCTCTGGCGCCATTCGTTCAGTCTGATTGCATTGAATCAACAGATATTATAATCGATTCCAAGAGTGGAGTTTCAGGAGCGGGACGGAGTTTGAAGTTAACGACCCATTTTCCCGAGTGTAATGAGAGCGTCGCTGCTTATGCCATCGGGATGCATCGGCATACTCCAGAGATTGAACAGTTGTTGCAACGGGTGGGGAAGCAAGCAGTCGAAGTGATCTTTACACCTCACCTTATTCCGATGGATAGAGGGATTTTGACAACGATATACGCAAATCCCGTCAGCCCATTGCAGGGTAAGGATGCGTTTGAGATTCTGGAGTCTTACTATCAGGACAAACCTTTTGTACGTGTTATGGAAACGTTGCCGTCAACCAAGTTTTCAGTCGGGACTAACTATTGCGATATTTCCGTGCGCATGGTTCGTGGACGACTTGTGATTATCAGCTGTCTCGATAATCTGATAAAAGGTGCAGCTGGAGCCGCGGTACAGAATTTTAATCTGATGTATGGACATTCAGAGACACTCGCCTTGATATGAAGGACGTGACGAGGAGATTCCATGGGAAAAAAAACGCCTGTCCCGGCACCGGAAGTGCCATCGGGATTTCGGGTTTCAGGAACGGCCTGTGGAATTAAGTCAGATCAAGAAGCGCTGGATCTTACGTTAATTGTCAGCGATCAACCCTGTACCGCTGTCGGTGTGTTTACTCAGAATCAGGTGGTGGCAGCCCCTGTTCAACTTTCTCGTACACGTGTGCCTGCTGAGGCAGTACGAGGTGTCGTCATTAATTCGGGTAACGCCAATGCCTGTACGGGAAAACGAGGCTGGGATGACGCAGAACAAATGTCACAATGGATGGCCGGTCACCTGGGGTGCGAAAGCCGACATGTTCTGGTTTGTTCGACCGGTGTCATAGGGTCTTTTCTTCCAATGGAAAAACTGAACCAAGGGATTGATCAGGCTTGGAATCAGTTGGGTAGTGGTCCCCTTGAAATGGAACGAGCCGCTCGGGGAATCATGACTACGGACACAATTCCGAAATGGTCGGAGCGCACGGTGGGAGACCGGAAACAGAATTTTCAAGTAGTCGGAATTGCAAAAGGGGCGGCCATGATTGCACCTGACATGGCTACGATGCTGGCAATCATTATGACGGATGTGCCCTTGGAGCAGGGAGTTGCTGATATTCTGTTACGAGAGGCCGTCGAGGAGAGTTTTAACTGTATTACAGTTGATGGTCACATGAGTACGAATGACACGGTGCTTTTGCTGTCACGTCAGGGACACCCACAGAATCAGGAAAGCAGTCTCGATTCGATAAGAACAGCGATTACAGAAGTATGTCAGGAACTGGCGCGTGCTATTGTCGCGGATGCTGAAGGGGGAGAGCATTGTATTACGATTGACGTTGAGGGCGCAGAGAATCGAGCTTCAGCGCGAAAGATTGCATCATCGGTTGCCAATTCACCGTTGGTAAAAACTGCTATTCACGGCGCGGATCCAAATTGGGGAAGGATTGTATCAGCAGCGGGTTATGCCGGTGTCGAATTTGAAGAAAAAGATCTCACATTATGGTTAAACGGAACCATGATCTATAAAGAAGGAATTCCTCTGACAATTGATGAATCATCTCTCAGTAGAAAACTGCAGTCGGAATTCGATGTGTCAATTCGACTTTCTCTTGGTGATGGTGACGGGACTGCGCGCCTATGGACATGCGATCTGACGGCTGAATACGTTCGCCTCAATGCGGATTACCGAACGTGAATGCTTTACGAGAATGGCCAGTGACAAAAAAGTCGCGGCTGGCACAGCGTAACTTGACAGCAGAAAGGGGGCCCTGATCGCTTTCTCCGAAAAACCGCGACCGAAGAGGGTACGCCTGC
>CAXEIY010000059.1:0-4517 GCA_963996245.1 uncultured Planctomycetia bacterium
CTTTTTCAACGGACATGCTTTGGGTAACTCAAATCGAACAAACTCAGGCCGGATACCGTTTTGCAGGAACACACGTACGTGACCGCATTGTGAGGTGGGAGCAAAAGGATGAAAAAACCATCCTTCTGAGAGATGTCAAGTATACCATTCGCGCTGACAGGAAAGACCCCATTCAAGAGGCCGTGGACTCAACTTCTGTGCCCGCTATTATTAAAACATTCCCCGTTAAAGCCTGGGGTAAAGATCGCGCAGCAGTTATCGAAGTAACAGACCTATTTAAAGGTGATCTACCGGAATTCAGCGCCCGCAGAGTTCTGGGAACATCGGCTCTAGACCCAAAGCGTTCCTTTGTGAACGAAATCAAGGCCTTCGAAAATAATATTGAAACCAAGGTGCTGGCAACCTACACACTTTCGGGTCCCTCGTCATCTTCCACAAGTGGTGTCACGACACTACTTCACCACAGCATGGTCCGGTTACCGGAAAAACCCATGAAACCCCGACTTCACGATAACCGAGTTGGATTTTTCACGGTTCAGTTTGAAGACTATAGCCGCGACCAGCGTCACCAGGTTGAAAACATCAAATACATCACTCGCTGGAGACTGGAAAAAAAAGAACCTGACGCAGAACTCTCAGAACCGGTTAAGCCCATTGTTTTCTATGTGGGTCGTGGGGTTCCTCAAAAATGGAAGCCCTGGATTAAAAAAGGAATAGAAATGTGGAACCCCGCTTTTGAAAAGGCAGGTTTCAGAAATGCAGTCCAGGCTCAATACGCACCTTCGCGTCGTGAGAATCCAAACTGGGATGCTGAAGATGCCCGCATTTCGACCATCCGCTGGTTGCCATCAAGCATCGAAAACGCATATGGACCACACGTCCATGACCCTCGATCGGGAGAAATTCTCGAAGCGGATATCAGAATGCACCATAACGTGATGAAACTTCTTCGCGACTGGTACTTTGTACAGGCTTCCCCCAGCGACACACGCGCACAGACACTACCTCTTCCAGATGAACTGATGGGAGAATTATTATCATTTGTCGTGGCGCATGAAGTAGGGCACTCCATCGGTTTACCACACAACATGAAGGCTTCGTCGAGTTACCGTGTGGATCAATTACGTGACCCGCACTTCACCAGAAAATATGGCACCGCACCTTCTATTATGGACTATGCGAGATTCAACTATGTAGCACAACCAGAAGATGGAGCATCACTGATTCCTCGGATAGGACCATACGACTTCTTCTCGATTCAATGGGGATACACACAATTTCCAGAAAAGGAAGATGAGAAACAATCACTCGAGCAACTGCTGAAGAAACAAGTTCAAGACCCGATGCTGCGTTTCGGAGCCAATCCCAATCAAGATCCGTCACAACAAACGGAAGACCTTGGATCCGACGCCATTGTCGCTACAGAACTAGGATTGAAAAATCTGTCGCGCGTCTGTGATTTTCTGATAGCCGCTACCTGCAAACCTGGAGAAGACTATTCCTTACTCCGAAACATGTATGAAGAGATTTTACAACAACGCTCTCGAGAACTCGGTCATGTCGTGAATCTGGTTGGTGGTTTCACACAAGAAAACCTCTGGTACGGTGATGCCAATCAGGTCTACTTTGCGGTAGCATCCGAGCAACAAAGAAAAGCCGTTGCCTTCCTAAGTCAACACGCCTTTCAGGCCCCGACTGAACTCATCAATCCAGAAATCACAAGACGACTAGAACCGAGTGGCGCAGCCGATCGGATCCTGTCACATCAACGTCGCATTCTTTTACAATTGATCAGTGAATCACGCATCAAACAGATGAGCGAACATTGTGAGCGGATGAACGACCAGAACACGTATGCACCCGCAGCCATGTTGGGTGACATTCGTGACGGGATCTGGACCGAACTGAATCAAAAACCTGGCCACATCAATCTATACCGTCGCAATCTCCAAAGGTTACACGTTGACCATCTGGCCACTTTCATTTCGAACAAACCGACTGCATCGGACCTACCCAGTCTTGCCAGGGCGGATCTTCGCAAACTTCTTACCGCCCTTAAAACCCTTTCTGGTACGGATCAGAACCCCATCACCGCCGCACATCTGGCAGACATTACCGTCCGTATCCAAACGGTATTGGATCCCAATGGAACCTATTCCTCTCCCTAAGCTGCACTCTGAAATGTGACCTGACAGGTACTGACCATGCCACCGCGGTTCTTGATTCATCGGAATCGCCGTTCCCGGGGTCCGTTTTATTGAGTCCAGCAGCTGACCCTATTGCGTTAAACGCCTACGGACCAAACACCAACCATCATTTTGGAATCAGATCCCTCGACACACCTACCTGTTTCCAGCTCCGATTCTCGAATGGAATCGAATGCACGCTTTACTTAACGAAAGTAAACCGGTGTCTGCAAACGATATTTCAGAAGATGACTTCGAGCTGCCATGAAAAATACCCCTGGCTTTCCTTCAACAATTTGATAGAGATCCGGAATGGGTGGGGTATCCAGATATTCAATTCGTTTCTGTTCTGGAATAAATCGGAAAAGATCGCGGCTCGTCACACCATAAACACATCCATCACTGGCAGCGGTTATGTGAATCATACCCACATCCTCGGGAACTCCCGCCAAGGGAGTTCCCGGTGAACGGATTGTCCACTGACCCAATACTTGAAAAGAGCGTGGATCCAGAGCAAACAGGACTTGGGTGTCTGTTGTACCGTACACGCGTTGATCGGATGGGTTGTAACGAAGGGAAACAATAGCTTTTGCCTCCGGAACCACCTCCTGCTCAAAAATACGTGTACCCGTTTTTGGATCATGTACGAACAGGGTCGCAACATCAGCCTGGTCGCCGGAACCTCGACCACCATGAATATTGGTTCCTGCAAAAATATAAGTGTCATCTGCAGTAACCGTCTGCACACTGCGTTTGCGATCTCGAAAAACTTTCCGGTTACCCGTATCCGGATCAAACTCAACAAGCGCACCGCCCACACTTCGGTAATTGGCGCGAGCTGCAATAAAAATGCGACCTTGGGGTCCCGTTACGTATTCGAAAGGACGGTTAACCGAATTCGGTTCTTCGCCCCCCAGTCTGCCAAAATTATAAGGATTCGCTGTTGGCTCCCGGCCATCTGTCTCTGGATCAGGACTCCACGGTCGCTCGGGATCATAAACTCCCCAGTACCCTCCACCATACGTTCCAAAATAAATACGCCCCTTATGTTCTATCACATTATAAACCTCGCCTCCCGGCCAACCGACATCTCCCATATCTTCGGTTATCCCTGTATCCGGGTTATGGCGAAAAATATGCATTCCAATTATGTTGGTGCCATAAATAATTCCGTCAGAGGTTTTGTTCAAACCACAAATCTGTGTGCCTCGTTTTCCTTTGTAACCTATGCTTCGTGTACGCGGCGAACGACCATCCAGAGGAACCACGCAAAAACGATTCGCTTCATGATCCACCACCACCGCACGGTCATCCGACGTAAACAGCACTATTCCTTCAAATGGAAGTTTAGCGCATCGTTTCAAACGCTTTTGATGAAGATCCGCACGAATTACCTCCCTTCCCACACGAAGTATCGCTCTGTTTTTATTATCTATCGATGCCAGACTAAACCGGGTATCGGTATCGAACTGGTCAGCACCATCAAAGGTGAAATAAGAGATTTCTGACTTCACTTGGAACTGAACATCATAAAAACGAATCCCGCTTCCGGTGGACTCAATCAGATCCTTTCCATAAATCTGATAACCACCGGACTGAGTCGGTTTGACTTCGCGAAAGGAACCGGTCATCGGATTAACCGCAACTACCTGTGCTGCCGGAGCGCGCACTACGGATGCCAGAATAGTTTTGTCAGACAACTGTTGAATATTCTGTAACCATATATGCTGGCGTGGCAAGACAGGCGCAGGTACGACCTGACCAAGATCCTTCCATGTATGATCGAAAGGAGAAAACCGAAAAAGTCGACCTTCTCTATGAGTACCCACATAGATATTGCCATCCCATCCCACGGTAAACGATGCAATACGATTACGTGGTGTTCCAGGAAGCCCAAGCCGCTCAATCGTTCGACGATAAGGATTAAATCGCAGTAATTCATTACCCGGCTGGGTCAAACCAGACACTCCCTTGATATAAAGTGTTCCGTCTGATGAGGAACGAATGTCACCTATTTCTCGAGCAGGGATATCATACTCTTCCAGTACCTGACCGGTCTCTATGTCCAGACAGTAAAGGATGGCTCCGTCCTGTGAGCATTCTTGAGACCACAGCAGATCCCGTTTTAAACGGGGATCCCAAAACACCCATGCCCCCTGTTTCCATGCACCAATAACCGGCGTCCCGAGGTCTTCATAAACCCCTGCAAAGGTGCGATCACCCCGAACACCAAACAGAACTACCCAAGCGATCAATAACGGCCCTAATGAACGTATTCGGTTGGAGAACATCGTACAGGTCTTTCTCTGGTTGTTGCCAGGTCAGGAAGCC
>CAXEIY010000060.1:0-16546 GCA_963996245.1 uncultured Planctomycetia bacterium
ATGAAGGGAATTGGAAAGAGGCGATTGAACATCTCAATGTCATTCTTGAAAAACAGACAAGAGATCCGGAGGCATTGCGCCTCCTTAAAGTATGTCAACGGATGCATCAGCGTGATGAAAGTAGTTCGGGTATTCCGTTCCAGGCAGTTTTTTCCAAAACCCGTATTCCAGTGAAATGGGCCTTTACCGAAGTGTCGAAGGTGTGGGACATCTCATTTCGACATACCAGTGGAGAGAATAAGAAACAACGTTATTATCCGGAATCACTCGGAAGCGGTGTTGCGGTTTTTGACTTTGATAATGACGGTCACTTAGACGTTTATTTTGTAACATCGAGTTATTTAGGCGATCATGATCATCCGGATCGTGCGCTGCCGAAGAATTCACTTTTTCGTAATGTTGGTAATGGAAAATATGTCGATGTTACCCAATCGGCAGGGGTTGGTGACACAGGTTTTGGGCACGGAGTTTCGGTTGCGGACTATGACAATGACGGAGATCGTGATGTCTATGTAACCAATTATGGGCGAAACGTTTTGTATCGAAACAATGCCGATGGGTCGTTTTCAGACGTTAGCGAACAGAGCGGGGTTGCCGATTCTGGGATGAGCACCAGTGCAGCATGGTTTGACTATAATGAAGATGGCAATCTTGATCTCTATGTCTGCAATTATGCAAAGTATGATATTACCAATCCAGTATTGTGCACCGTTGCAGAAGTTGGGGCAATCTACTGTTCTCCAGAAGCCATGCCCAGTCAGAGAGACGTTTTGTATTGCAATCAGGGTGATGGTACTTTCAGGGATGTGACCCACGAAATGGGTATTGCACGTGATGAAAGTCCATTACAAACCGGCAAAGGACTGGGTGTGATTACTACCGATTTTAATGGTGATGGGCATGTGGACATTTTTGTAGCCAATGACGGGACGCCTAATTTTCTTTTTCGCGGCGATGGTCAATCCCTGGAAGATGTCTCGGATTACAGTGGTGTAGATCTGGATAAGAATGGGCAGACAGAGGCTTGCATGGGTGTGGACACAGGAGATGTTGATGGGGACGGGACATTTGAAATTCTTGTGACTAATGATTGGACACAGAAAAATACTTTGTACCGTAACGCTGGCGAATTGCTTTTTCACGACGTTTCAGATTTGAGTGGTTTGGATTACGGGACCAAACTGGCCGTCGGTTGGGGAACAGCATTGATAGACATGGACAATGACGGTGATCTCGACAATTTTGTAACCAACGGTCATTACAACGACTGGCAGGCGGCTCCATTTCGACAGGGAGCGATGCTCTGGAGCAATCAGGGAGACGGTACTTTTGAAGACGTAAGTAAGCTCGCCGGCTCTTATTTTCATGAAAAGTATGTCGGGCGTGGTGCGGCTTTTGGCGATCTCAACAATGATGGTCGCATGGATATTGTTCTCAACCACTGGAATGATGACTGCGAAGTTTTGCTTAATGACACGGATACGGAGGGATCCTATCTACGTTTGCAGTTGATCGGAAAGCAAAGCAATCGCGACGGCATTGGTGTTCAGATGGAAGTTCGGGTTGGGGCGCGACTGTATTTTTACCAACAAAAAGGCGGGGGGAGTTATCTTTCCGCGAATGATTTACGTCCCCTTATTGGTCTGGGACGCGCAGAGCAGGTGGATCAAGTTCGCGTGGTATGGCCAAGCGGGATTGTCCAGGAATTTGAAAATATCAGCCCTGATACTACCTACCGGTTAGTCGAAGGAAATGTTCTTGAACGGCTTTTCTGAAAACTCCGATTGCTCAAGTAATACGGCCATAAGGTACGAATGCGAGTTCTATCCCGGTAATAATGCTCCGAGCAACGCCGAGTTGATGGTATGAGACCACGTTCATGTGTGGGATCTTGGAACTCAGTGCCGATCATAACCTATTCCCAGAGGATACTCAGGAAGAGAGGTCCATAAGCCGATAATCTTCCAATCTATATTGAGTCGCCTTACAAACACGGATATGTGATGCCACAGAATGCGAAGTATCGATTAATGACACCCGGTCCGACACCGGTTCCCGATGAGGTTTTGGAAGTTCTGTCTAGGCCCGTTCGTTATCATCGTTCGGACGAAGCCCGCGGGATATTAAGGCAGGCGATCGAGGGTTTGCGCCACGTATTTCAGACGAATCAGGAAGTGGTTCTGCTAACGAGCTCTGGAACCGGTGCCATGGAAGCGGCCGTGGTAAACACCCTCACAGCCGGATCTACAGCGTTGGTAATCGAATCGGGAAAGTTTTCCCAGCGATGGAGTTCACTCTGTCAATCAGTCAATGCCAGGATCCATACACTGGAAGTTCCCTGGGGGAAACATGCTGACCCTCAAGAGCTGACCGAGACCCTCAGAAAGCATCCTGAAATTGAAGTTGTGTTTGCAACGCTTTGCGAAACATCAACCGGTGTGGTGCATGACATTAAAACCCTTGCTCAAGTCGTGGGTGAGACTTCTGCCTTGTTTGTAGTCGATGGAATCAGTGGAGTAGGAGCGGATCGCTGTTATATGGATTCCTGGGGCATTGATCTGCTGGTTGCGGGATCTCAGAAAGCACTCATGATGCCACCGGGTCTTGCATTTGTCGCCGTCAGTTCTAAAGCATGGGAAAGAATTCAGCAAAACCCTGCCCGCGGATATTATTTTGACCTGTGTCGTTATCGTGACAAGCTGTCGATACCTGATACGCCGTTTACACCGGCGCATACCTTGATAGCCGGTTTGACAAGCTGTCTCAGCCGTATACAACAACAGGGTGGCGGTATAGAACATGTTTGGGAACGAACCGAACAACTGGCCTCCGCATGCCGTTCCGGGATTGAAGCAATGGGACTGAAACTGTTTGCAAGCCGCCCATCGGCAGGGGTTACTGCGGTTCAGGTTCCGGAACAGATCGATGGCATTGCTTTATTAGCACGTTTGAGGGACCGGTTTAATCTGGTACCTGCGGGTGGGCAGGAGCAGCTTCGCGGAAGGATTGTACGCATAGCGCACATGGGTTACACCGATGCGCTTGATGTGGTTACCGCTCTGGCTGGCTTGGAACTGGTGTTATATGAATTGAGATACCCGCTTTCACTCGGTGAAGGTGGGCAGGCGGCATTGCAGGTATTTGCCAATCAGGCTGATGTACAAGGGAGGGAATGACCGTGCCACGTGTTCTGGTAAGTGATCCGCTTGCAGAGGAAGGAATGGCATTACTTCGCCAGGCATGTGGAGTGGAAGTCTTTTGTTCCGCAGACTTTCCGGAGCAGGACTTGTCTGAGGTGTTGCAGGAGTGTGATGGTGTCATTATTCGCAGTGGTACCCATCTCACAGCTGATGTGCTTGAACCACAACGGCGACTTCAGGTGATTGTACGAGCAGGAGTGGGGGTAGACAACATAGCTGTTCCCATTGCGACACGGCGCGGAATCATTGTGATGAACACACCAGCTGGAAACACAACCAGTACCGCGGAACACACGATAGCGCTGTTGCTGGCACTCAGTAGAAATGTCGCACCTGCTTGCGAAAGTCTGCTTGCTGGAAAATGGGAACGCCATCGATTTACCGGGATCCAGTTGGCTGGAAAAATTCTCGGTATTGTAGGTCTTGGACGAGTCGGTCTGGCTGTTGCACGTCGAGCTTTGGGACTCGATATGAAGATTATTGGTTATGATCCCTACCTTTCTTCTGAAACAGCTGAAAAACAGGGAGTGCATGTTGCTAACGATCTTCAAGAAGTGCTTTCACAGTGTGATTTTCTTACAGTCCACACACCGCTTACCAGTGATACGCGGGCCTTAATTGGGGAGGAGGAAATAGCTCAGATGCGTTCTGGAGTACGTATTCTGAATTGCGCTCGAGGTGGAATTATTGATGAACAGGCTTTGTATCAAGGGTTAAAACAAGGTCATATTGGCGGTGCGGCCTTGGATGTTTTCCAGGAAGAGCCGCCAAACCGGATACCCCTGATGGAACTTTCTAATGTGTTAGTTACGCCACACCTTGCAGCCTCAACGGCCGAAGCACAGGCGTCAGTTGCTGTAGAGGCGGCACAGTTGATTGTGGACTATCTGACTACTGGAGCGGTTCGATATGCAGTCAATACGGTCCCGATTGATCAGACTGAGTTGAGAGGATTAAGGCTCTATCTGAATATGGCCTGGCGGCTGGGATTGTTCCATGCGCAGTACGACGAAGGCGGGATAAGACGCGTGTGCATTTCTTATCGTGGCGAGATTGCTATGAAGGAAACGCGATGGATTACCGCTGCATTTACAGCTGGCTTGCTCCAAACCGCTCTGAGTGAATCGGTTAATTTTGTAAACGCCGAATTACTAGCTCGCGAACGCGGGATTGAAATCATCGAGCAGACATCTCAGGAAGGAGGAGATTTTACCAGTCTGATGCACACGGAAGTGTTGACCGATGTTTCGGAATATGTGGCCTCAGGGACGCTTTTTGGTCAACAGTTTTTACGGCTTGTTCAGTTAGGTCCATTTCATCTCGATACCTATCTGGATGGTAAATTGCTGTTGTTTACTCACCGTGATATTCCAGGGCTGGTTGGTTTTATTGGAACTATTTTTGGGAAACATCAAGTTAATATTGCTCAGATGACCGTTGGGCGACAACGTACGGAGCCGGGTGGCGACGCTCTTGCTGTGCTTAATCTGGATAGTGAACCTAGTGAGGACGCACTGATAGAGGTCGCAGCGCATCCGGACATTCGCAAAGTCAGCGTGGTGAAATTGCCGGCTTCAGGAATATATCCGCCTTGGCTGATCGCTGACCGGGAAGAGATTCGAACACCTTCGTGAAACCTGAATTCAAAACGAGGGATATTCATCCGGTAAGGGTTCTTGCGACGGGAATGAAAGGCTCCGTGTCGCGGTTAAGAGGAGGTCAATATAGGGGGCTGGTCACGATTGCGTGTTGAGAACGTGTGACTCTGAATGACCAACAAGCGTCGTTTATGGTTAACAGCCAAGTTTATGTGCGAGGCTAGATTTTCCACAGGTGGTCAGTTCGAAAGTTAAAGAACGTATTCTTTTTTAACCAACAGCTTATGTAAGCCACGCCTGGAGTTTTTCGGGCGGCCTTGCAATCAGAACCTTTTCGTTTTTGATTACGATCGGACGTTCAATCAGAATCGGGTTAGTAATCATAAGATGAATTTGTTCCTGACGTGAGCTGGCTTTTATGGACGGACTCAGTTGCTGGTAGCAGGTCTCGTTTTTTCTCATAAGTTCTTCTGGCTGCATGTCCAGTTTGATCAATATCTGCTCGAGCTCCGATTGTGACGGTGGTGTTTTGAGATATTCAATAATGGTCGGTTCAATTCCCGATTCCAGTATCATTGACAGTGCCCGACGACTTTTTGAACATCCGGGATTGTGATAGATAATCATAGGGAGTGGAGTTTAACCTCAGAAGAGAAAACAAATGAAGGATTTTCGTGCCATGATATCTCGGAAAGGTAAAAGATCGTGCGATACGCCATTCAGGGTTTATTGTCGTAGGCTTCGCGTAGTTCACGCCGTTTTTCCACACGTGCACGTAGACTTTCGACATCATCTTTTGGAGTAGCCTGAATGAGGCGGCGTGTATAGTCTTCCTTCGGATTTGCATAGATACTTTCAGAGGCGCCAAATTCAACGATTTTCCCATCATGCATGACCGCTATCATATCGGCCATGAATTTCACCACGCTCAGGTCGTGGCTGATAAAGATGTAAGTAAGTTCCCGAGTGTTCTGCAAGTCGTTAAGAAGGTTGAGTACCTGTGCCTGGACGGATACATCCAGTGCCGATACCGATTCATCACAAATAATAAATTGCGGCTTGACTGCCAGAGCGCGAGCAATGCAGATCCGTTGACGCTGTCCGCCCGAAAATTCATGTGGATAACGTCTCAGATGTTCACTGGAGAGTCCTACTTCCTCAAGGAGTGTGACAGCAAGATCACAGCGATCGAGTCGTGAGTTTCCGATCTGATGGAGTGTCATGGGTTCCGTTATGGTATTTTCAACCGTCATTCTCGGGTTGAGGGAGCCATATGGATCCTGAAAGATGATCTGCATTTTCTGTCGAATAAGTCGTATTTCGGAGGCACTTATTTGGGTGAGTTCCTGATCTTCCAGATGAATGGTACCGGCCGTGGGAGCAATTAACTGAAGAATAGCACGCCCTGTAGTGGTTTTCCCACATCCGGATTCCCCAACGAGCCCTAAGGTCTGTCCTCGATAGACATCAAAACTGATATCATCGACTGCCTTAACATAACCATGTGTACGTAACAGGAGTCCTCGTCGAATAGGAAAGTGGACTTTCAGACGATTGACACGAAGCAGCGGTTTTTCATCTGGATCAGCATACGTGACTCCTTGAGGATAGTGTGATTCATCGACTGAATCATGGAGTTGTTTCAGGGTTTGTTGAGGGTGAAGTTTGCGCTGTCGCCCGTGTGATCGGAAGGATGCTTCTGTTACGGAGTCCATTTTTTTTTCAAGGATGGTAGTCACATCGCCTTCCCGTTTGACTTCCATGAAATCCTGAACCGTAGGCAATCGGGTATAAGGGGTGTCTAGTTGTGGGCGGCAAGCCAGGAGCCCACGTGTATAGGGATGCTGGGGATCGGTGAAAACGTCCAGAATTTCGCCGTATTCAACAATCCTTCCCTGGTACATGACGACGACTTCATCAGCAATTTCCGCAATGACACCCAAGTCGTGTGTGATAAACAGAATGGACATGTTGCGTCGATCTCTCAAGTCTCTCAACAGGTCTAGAATCTGCGACTGTATGGTGACATCGAGCGCTGTAGTTGGTTCGTCAGCAATCAGTAATTTGGGATTACAAGAGAGTGCCATGGCGATCATAACACGCTGCTTTTGACCTCCAGACAGCTGATGAGGATAAGAATCAATTCGGATTTCCGGTTCCGGTATTCCGACCTCTTCGAAAAGTTCAAGTGTTCGTTTTCGGGCTTGTTTTCGACTGATGGACTGATGCGTACGCAGGGCTTCGATTACTTGTTTGCCTACAGTGAAGACGGGGTTCAGAGAGGTCATCGGCTCCTGAAAGATCATGCTGATTTCCGCTCCACGAATCGAACGCATCCTTCTCTCTGGCATCTCGATAATATTTTGTCCCAGAAACGAGATGGTTCCTTCCGGAATTTGAGCGGTCTGTGCCAGAAGATTCATTATAGAAAGTGAGGTAACGGATTTTCCTGACCCAGATTCACCGACAATTCCAACAGTCCGTCCTGGTACAACCTTAAACGAAATATCCTTGACCGCTTCTATGATCCCCCCTTCGGTATTAAAGTAGGTGTGTAGATTCTGGATTTCCAGGATAGCGGTGGATGTCATGATCTCTATTTCCCGGGTTCTCGCAGTCGAGGGTCAGTCGATTCCTGAATACCTTCACCGAGCAGATTGTATGCCAGAACCGTCAGAAAAATAGCGGTACCTGGAAATACGATTAACCACCAGTAATGGTGGTTTTGACGTCCGCCCTGAAGGATCGCGCCCCAGCTGGGATTGGGTGGAGGTGCTCCGAATCCCAGCAGACTTAAAGCTGCTTCAGTGAGAATAGCTCCGGCAATGCCGAAGGCAATTGGTACGAGAATGGGTGCCAGGGCATTCGGGAAAATATGCCGGAACATGATTCGAAAAGGTCCTGCACCGATACTACGCGCCGAGGAAACAAATTCAGTTTCCTTGAGTTTCAGAAATTCAGCTCGTGTCAGTCGTGCAATGCCTGTCCACCCTGTAAGCCCAAGAATCGCCATCAGCCACCAGATGGTTGGTTTTTCAAGTATGGAAATGATGGCGAGAATCAGAACCAGGGCCGGAATACACATAACCAGTTCCAGAAGGCGACTGAGGAACATGTCAATCCAACCACCAAAATAACCCGCGATGGCACCCATCGTGATTCCAATGATAGAAGCCAGTCCGGTGGAGACAAAACCAACTAAAAGAGCGATACGAGTACCGTGTACCATTTGTGCATAAACGTCAACACCCTGCTTGGTTCCAAACCAGTTACGCCAACTGGGATGTCCGTCAGCGCCCCTTGGATTGGCACGGTTTAAGTCAGCAGAGTCATCATAACCTGTAACACCTTTCCATTCATCTTTCCGAACCGGGCGATAGGGGTCTTGATACTTCAGGGGCCATAGCACCCAGTGGCCTGGATCTTTGGCTGTCAGGTTTCGTGGATAGACGCCACGAAACTTGTCTTTTGTTTTGAAAATTGCGTTTTCCCAATTGCGATTGAAATAACCCAGGCACGGGAAATATAGTTTATTTTTGTACCGACACACGATTGGTTTGGTGCCGACAATAGCCGGTGAAAAAACAGCGGTAATGGAGAGGGTTGCTATGAACAGGAGAGCGGCTAATGCCACTTTTCGGTTACGGAACTGAGTCCAGGCGTCGCCCCAGAATCCACGGCTGGGAGCATGCTGTTCGGAACTGGTTTCTATGGATCGGTTTATCATGTGTGAGCAGACTAAGGGTTGTTATTTGAAAGTAATGCGAGGGTCGAGGAACGCATAAAGCATATCGGCCAGGAGTTGTCCGAGGAGCGTTAATACTGAGAAAAGAAGGGTCAGGCCCATGATGACTCCATAGTCTCGTCGTCCGATCGATTCAAAGAAAAGTCTTCCCATACCTGGCCAGGAAAAGATTTGTTCGAGAATAATGGAGCCACTGAGTAGTGCAGGAAGAGAAAGGCCAATCAGAGTTACAAATGGAATCAGCGTATTTCGGAAAGCGTGAAAAACATAAACACGAAAAGGCCCCAGCCCCTTGGCGCGAGCGGTTCTGATATAGTCCTGACGAATCGCTTCCTCCATGTTTGATTTGATAAATCGACTCAGATAAGCCAGACTGCCGTAAGTGTAACAGGTAACGGGCAACAGCATGTGACGCAGTTCATCCACCGCTTGCTGTACGGCATTCATTTGTGCATGGCCATCGCTGGTCATACCAAATAAAGGGAGCTCCAAGGGAGTTCCAGCAAGCTTGATAGCAAACAGGAGTTGCAGAAACAGAGCTGCAACAAAGGTCGGAAAGGAATAGAGCATATAAAGAACTGTGGTGAAGATACGCTCATCCGTTCTTCCACTTCGTGCAGTAGAATAGAGTCCAAGTGGTATCGAAAGCAGGTAGGTGAGGGTGAGCGATGAAACAGACAGTTTCAGAGTGGGATAAAACTTCTCTCCAATCACGGTCACAACGGGCTCATGATGGACAAAGGACTGGCCCATGTCCCGGTTAACAACCATGTTTCGCATCCACGTAAAATAGGCTGTATACCATGGTTTATCCAGCCCATAGAGACGTTCCATTCGCTCGATATCAGCAGGATTTGGCATCCGGCTGGGGTCGGTCATTCGCGGATCCGTGTCCAGCGGGCTGCCTGGCATATTACGAATCAGACCGTAGACGACAAAGGTGATCAGCACCAGGGTCAAAATACCTAACAGAACTCGGCGAATCAGGTAGCTGAACATAATCCCTATGTGCTGAGAGTGAGAGGTCTCAAAAACAGAGGCTCTGTTTTTAAGGGGGTTTCACAGGTAGTCAATCCATGACCATAGAGAGTCTAAAAAGCAACTGCAGGTTTGAAAATAGCACCTTCTCCGGGACCATAGTTATAGGGGCCGCGAGCGCTGAAGTTGTAACCACGTAGGCTCTTGTTGAAGCCGAAGTATGCATTACGGAAAAAAAGCCAGGTGTAGGGCTGATCTTCCCAAAGTAACAGGTGAATTTTCTGGTAAATCTTTCGCCTTTCTTCCGGGTCGAGTTCTCGTTTACCTTTTTCGAAAAGGGCATCGACCTCTGTGTTGGAATATTTAACGTAATTGCGCCCCTGATCAATAGCTTTGGTGGTCCACAGGTTTTCGGAAGTGTCCGGGTCGGTGCCGGTTCCCCAGCCGGCAAAGGCAGCCTGAAACTGGTGTTTCCGGGCACGATCCTGCAGAACGGTAAATTCCATCGGACGCACGTTACAGATAATGCCGATATTTTCAAGGTTTTCACGTAGTAAGTTGCAGATATCGATCCGGTCTTGTCGTTGACTGACGAGAATAGAAAATTCGAAGGGAACGCGCGTACCGTTGATATCTTTGTCGAGTACCCCATCGCCGTCAGAATCGGTCCAGCCCGCTTCTTCTAGCAGGCTTTCCGCGCGGTCTAGATCCTGTAGAAGAGGTTCCGGGGAAACCTCGGGGGCCCAGCGGGAGGTATAATGAAAAATACCGGTACATGGTTGGTCCATGTTGTAGCGGTGTTCTGCCAGCATCTCCCGATGGTCGAAGGCATATCCCATTGCCTGACGTACACGTCGATCTTCGAAGAACACGGTATCGCAGTTCCAGCCAAAATAGAAATAGACCCACTCGATATCGTAGACCTTTGTGTTGTTGTCATAAAAGTCTTCGTTTTCGGTTTGTGTCTGCCATTGTTCGGGTGTCAGTTGAAGTTCTTCAATATCACCACGTTTCAGCGCCAATAGAGATGTGTTGGGATCTTCGATGATTCGGAAACGAACTTTCTTGAAATGAGGTTTGTCCCTGACTTCCTTCCCTTCAAACGTGTAGTAGCTTGGGCGGCGTTCTAGTTCGATTTCTTGGCCCCGTTCACGTTTGACGAGAACATAAGGTCCACCTGTAACGGGGTCCGCGTCAAGTTTGGCATGTGCATCACTTTGTTCCAGAGTGGGATCTTCTGAGATCGTGTTTTCATAGACGTGCTTTGCGATAATGGGGAAATTAATATTCCAGACGTTAGTCGCAAGTGATTCTTTGTGAAAAAAGACAACGGTCTGATCATCGTAGGCTTTTACATATTTCAACTGTTCTGTGCCGCTTCGGACAGCAGGCACCGGGACCAAACTGCTCATAATGACCTTGTATGAAAACTCAACGTCATGCGCCGTGATCAGGGTGCCGTCAGACCATGTCAGATCGTTGCGCATCGTTACTTTGTCATAAAGTCCGTTTTGGCTAGTTTGCCAGCTGATCACGGTATCGGTACTGGCGAAGGGTTCAAAGGTCCAGTCAAATCCAAACAATCCAAATCCAGTCAGTCCGGCTACATCAAATTCAGCAGAACTGCTCATCATCATAGGATTGGTGCTTTTAACATCTCCGGCTGTATGACGATTCCAGGTGGCATCCAGGTCGATTTCGGACGTCGCGGCAGGTAAGCGTCCCATAGCACTTAGGATTTTACTGTTTTGTTCACCATCGGTGTTTTTCAGATCCAGTGCTTCTTCAACACTGGCCATTGGAGTTTCGCTGGCCTGACGATCTTTAAGCAGCTCATAAGAGTCTTTTATGGGCATGTCATTCCAAGTTACCTGTGACTCTATTTCGGTCAGAGCCGGAGGGTCAAAAGGGTCAATCAGATCACCTAGTACAAACGGCTCTTCCGAATCGTCAGTACGGTCACTGCTCTCGGCTTTCTTGGTTGTGTCCGGATTACTGGAGTCCGGAGAATGGCTGCTGGTGGATTCTGCGTCCGAAGTCGCATCAGATGTCTCGGAGGTATCGTTTCCGGAAGAACAACCCAAGAATATAACAAGACTAATACCGAGAAGCAGTTGTGTCAGAATTCGGGAGATTGACATATGAGGCGTCCTTGATTGAGCTAGGGATTCCTGCTTTGACACGTCTCCACTGAGGCGTGTCCGTGTCCAGCTATTAAGCCGAAAAGGTATTTGGTGTTCGATACAACCCATCCATTCGCGTGTCCAAATGCGATAAGATTTCAGGCTCCGTGCTAGCGTATCGTAAAAGTTGCGTAATAGGTCGTCAAGTAGATGCGCAACGAGGGATTGGTAAACTGTCTGGTGATTGTCTTCGAAATCAGTTCGTTGAAAGTTTGATAATGAGGGTAAGCGTGTCCTGTTCGATATTATCTGTGATAGTGGATATTACGCATGGACCGGTCAAAACCGTGTGCGAATATCACGAGGTGTGGTAGCAGTATGAAAGCTTTGCGTATTGATAGGGATCATGACAGTTCGCTGTTGTCTGGTAGTACCATGACGTATTTTGACGATATTATGAGTGGCGTCACACAATAAAAAAGAGGGGTCCGATTTGCGTTCCACCTCTTTGAGTCATTTAAGCAAACGCGTCCGAAAGGGCCATGGATATGAATCCTTGAGGATTTGTTATACTTGAAGCCGATTCGTAACAAATGATAAGCACCCGAATACATTTGTTAAGCTAATTCTCCTTTTGAGATCACGATAGTTTTAGATGCGGAGCCAATTTTGAGATTGGCCTTTAAGCTTCGTGGTCTGTTATAGATACTGGGCAGATGGAAGCTGGTGTTTTGTGAGAGAGAGTTTCTGTAGAGGTTCCATGCTGGCTGACAGCTGTATCGAGTCAGGTGAGTAACCGGTGTTTGAATGTATTACCAGATGACGGACTGACAAGGGCTACAAGGCGATGGGAAATCCATTTTCCAGTGTTCAGACTGCGGTTGAAGCCATTGCCGAGGGGCGGGTCGTGGTGGTAGTGGACGCTGAAGAACGTGAAAACGAAGGTGATTTTGTTTGTGCGGCTGAAAAGATCACTCCGGAAATTGTCCATTTCATGATCACCTACGGCCGAGGTCAACTTTGCATTCCAGTGCTTCCGGAAGTGGTGGAACGTCTAGAGTTCCAGCCCATGGTCCAAAACAATACAACTCCTACCCAAACCCCTTTTTGTGTACCCGTCGATCATCGCGATTGTCGAACGGGGATCAGTCCTGCCGAACGAGCGTTGACGATTCGCAGTATTGTTGACGCGAAGAGTACGCCAGAGGACTTTGTGGTTCCCGGTCACCTGGCTCCTCTGGTTGCCATGCAAGGAGGTGTGTTGCGTCGGGCGGGTCATACCGAAGCAACCGTGGATCTTACGCGATTGTCAGGATTACAGCCGACTGGAGTTTTGTGTGAAATTTGCAGTTCGGATGGTGAAGGGATGGCGGAACAGGAAGAGCTGATTCAGATTGCCGAGCGTTTTGATCTTCCCATGATCACGATCGAGGAACTGATTCGTTTTCGTCGCTGCACGGAAAAATTGGTCAGCCGCGAAGCCGAATCAGAATTGGCAACGCATTTTGGAGTCGGACGGATTGTTGCGTATAAGGTTGCATACGAAGATCAGACACCTGTTGTGCTGGTGCTGGGCAATCCTGAGAAACGGGCGGCTCCGTTAGTACGGATGCATTCTTCCTGCTTCACCGGTGATTTATTGCATAGTCTGCGCTGTGATTGCGGTGAACAGTTACATGAGTCCCTTGGCATGATGCAGCAGGAAGGTGCTGGTGTGTTGGTATATCTGCCTCAAGAAGGGCGTGGAATTGGTTTGGTGGAAAAGCTTAAGGCATATGCATTACAGGATTCAGGACTCGATACCGTTGAGGCAAACCTGGCATTAGGGTACCAGGCAGATATGCGTGATTATGGTATCGGCGTGCAGATTCTGAAAGATCTCGGTTTGTCAAAAGTTCGGCTATTGACCAATAATCCCAAAAAAACGGAAGCCATAAACTTTTTGTACCACAGTTTTGATCTGGAAGTCATCGATCAGGTTCCAATTATTGCTTCCAATAATCCCTATCGTGCCCCGTACTTAGCTGCCAAACGTGACAAGCTCGGACATAAGCTTCCTCCGGGATTGTAATGGTGTTCTGTGTTTTTCGTGTCGGGGCAGTCGGTGGGCGGGTCGAAAAAAAGATAGCCCATCGCTATCTGAGGTAAACTGAATCAGTCGTGATTGCAGTTGGGAGCGGATAGCGGGTATGAGGTCATAGTCAGTCGTTTTTGGGGAGATAAAACTCGTGCAGTATCGGAATCTGGGATCGTCGGGAGTAAAAGTTTCGCCGCTGTGTTTAGGTACTATGATGTTTGGAGGGGCGACGGATGAATCGGAATCGATCCGAATTATGCATCGCGCCGCAGATGACGGAATTAATTTTTTCGACACGGCCAATATTTATAATGCGGGTGAATCAGAGCGTGTTGTCGGTAAAGCGATATCTGATCGCCGTGATAGTATCATAGTGGCTACTAAGGGCAGAGTTGCGATAGGTCAAGGTCCGAATGAACAGGGTTCCAGCCGTGTCCATATCATGCGGGAGTGTGAGCGGAGCCTGCAAAGGCTGGGGACGGATTACATTGACCTTTATTATCTGCATGCCCCTGATTATGAAACGCCCATTGAAGAATCATTGCGTGCTTTAGACGATTTAGTCTGTCAGGGTAAGGTTCGCTATATTGGGTGCTCCAATTTCAGAGCATGGCGTCTATGTGAGGCTCAGTGGGTCAGTGACCGTAGAAATTTCAATCGATTTATATGTGTTCAGCCACTTTACAATATTGTGAATCGTGATGTGGAAGTGGAGTTACTTCCACTATGCCGTGAGCATGGGATTGGAGTGGTGCCCTACAGCCCGTTAGCACGCGGAATATTGACTGGAAAATACGGATCAAAGGGTGTGTTTCCCGAAGGCAGTCGCGCTGCTCGTGGAGATCAACGGATGCATCAGGTTGAAATTAGAGATGAAAGCTTCATGGTGGCAGAAGCATTGAAGTCCCGAATGGAGTCGAGTGGACGAAAGCTTTCTCAGTTTGCGCTTGCGTGGTGTCTGGAGAACCAGACGGTTGATTCGGTGATTATCGGGCCAAGGACTATGGAGCAATTCGAGGATAATCTGGGAGCGCTGGAGTGTTCGGTGAACGCTGAGGATGAGGCCTTTGTAAATGAACTGGTTCCGGAGGGTGAGCATACCGGGCAAGGTTTTCCCGATCCAGCATATCCGGTTCTTGGTCGTTATGTTGATTAGTACCAGAAGAGGTGACGAGTCGCGTTAGGCGCATTCTGAAACTGGTGCTCGGGGAACTCAGGGGTATGGCTATCACTGGTAAGTGAAAGGCTTCCCCTTAGGCCGAAGACAGGAAGCCATCTTCGGGGAAGCCTTCCGAGCACAGCGGCCAATAGAATTTCTACCCTCAAATATGAGGACAGTGGATAGACTTCCTTGCCTCAATCTTCCTCCATGCCTCGACTCTAGTGACATTGTAGTTGGGTAACTGGGGTAGTCAAGAAAAAAACGCAATATAGATAATGTGCACGATATTGGTTGATTGTGCGTGATACACACTCATGATCCGTCAAGCTTCTGGTCAGAGTATTATGCACATTCTTCTTTTCACTTTCATGTAGTTATGTTAATTGACACACGGTGTTCCAAGTGTGCGATCGGTCTGATAGCGAATTTACAGCGATTCCAGTGAACTGGACCCTGTAGCGACGCGAAAAATCATCCTACCGATTCTGGTTTCAACCGGTAGCAGTACGTAGGGACGCCTTGACATAGAAAAACAAAGCAAGTATTTTCCCAGTCCCGCGAAACTACAAATCCCATCAAATCTCATCGTTTTCTGCGTGTTCCTTCCAGTTCATTTCATTCGATACGGAATAGCAGTTTAGTGTCCGTTTCTCCGCAATACGTAGCCGGAAATTGTGATACAGGCAGCATTTCCGAATTTTGATCAGTTCTGCAATCCTGAAATAGGGGTGTGGGAGCAGACGGTTTTATTTACCCACTGTTGGGCGAAAAGGAGTGTTGTCCATGAAACCGATAATCGGCGCTTGCGGGATGTTGATAGCGACTTTGGGCATCCCGTGTACGGTGGAGGCTCAGTTTCGGTTTCGATCGGTTGAAGCAGATCCGGACAAAACTTATATGCTGACCGAAGACCATGGTCCTTGGATGATCATGATGACTAGTTTTCATGCAACCATGGCTACCAGCGAATCACGCGAGGATCTATTGCGAAAAGCAAAAGATCTGGTGTTAGAAATCAGAAGCGATTTGAAAATACCCGCGTTTATGTATTTACAGCGTTCTGATTTTGGAAAAAACCTGCCTCCGACGCGTTGGCGGCGACCACGACAAACGAGTTGGAGACTGGATGGCAATCGGTCCATTGAGGAACAGGTGAGAGGTGCTTCACGCAAACGCGAATCGTCCCCCGAGGTGACTAAAGTACGAGAATTCGACCAGGTCGCAGTACTTGCAGGTAACTACGCAACCCTTGATCAGGCACGGAAAGTCCTGGATACCAAGGTTCGTCATTGGTTTCCTAAAACCATACGAAAGATGGCAATAAAGATTCCCAGTAAGGCGACGGGCCCGTTTTGGAGGGCGTTTGTGACCCCCAATCCAGCCGTTCCTAAAAATTATCTGCATGCTCAACAAAAAGACAACCTGTTGCTGGAGATGAACAACGGACCATTGAGTTTGTATGGTTGTCCTGGAAAATACAGTGTAGTCGTCGCAACCTTTGCGGGTCGTACTTATGTTGATTTTAACCAGCAAAAGCTCGACAAGTTTATCAATGATCTTGAAACCAAAGATACCGATCGTCTTGAGCGTGCTGCTGTAGATGCAATGGACTTGGCCAAGGCGCTGCGCAAGCACGGTTGGCAAGCCTATGTTTTTCACGATC
>CAXEIY010000061.1:0-8861 GCA_963996245.1 uncultured Planctomycetia bacterium
CGGTTTCCGCATCGTGGCAGGTAAGCATCCCACGATCGAGCAACGTGTAATACAACCCTCGATAAACGATTGGCGATGTGTTGTAGGGACCCATTTTTTTAAGGGACCATTGAATAAACCGATTTGAGCTTTCGCCCTCTTTTAAAGTAATGTCGCCCTTTGCTCCGGGACGAAGTGCAAAAACAGGACGTTTGTTATCCTGAAAATAACCCGAGGTAATGTACAGAAGCCCCTCGGCAACAAAGGGAGACGGAATGGTCAAATCAGACATCCTGCCATTGAAGTGCCAAAGCAGGGTACCATCGATCGCATAGGACCGGTTCTCTCTTTTCCCGTTTACAACTATTTCCGTTCGATCACCGTGCTCCCAGACTATCGGGGTGGCCCAAGTACTCGTCTCATCGCGAGAGGTTTTCCATCGCTGAGTCCCGGTTGCACTGTCCAAAGACGCGATGTAAGACTCTTCTTCATTGTCATACACGATTATGACCTGATCCCCCTGTATGACTGGAGATGCTGCCGCTCCATACCCATACATCGATTTCCTGGGCTTAACTCTGTGCGACCAGAGTTGTTGCCCATCAAAGTCATAACAATACATTCCCACATCACCAAAAAGCACATACAAACGTTGACCATCCGTAACGGGTGTCTCATTGGCGTAAGTACTCTTGGGATGACGAGGGATCACAGGTTTATCCTGATGGGCTTCCGACTTCCACAGCATCTCTCCGGTTTCAAGACTCAGACAATATACCATCCAGTGATGTACTGAATCCGGTGGGTCTTGACGACCATAACCAAGATAGAGTCCCGCTTTCGGCTTTTCATATTCTGAATCACTGTGAACAGACGTCACGAAAACGCGATCACCCCATATAACCGGGCTGCTCCATCCCCATCCCGGGATAGATACCTTCCATCGGACATTCTTTTCCTGATCCCAGGTATCCGGTAACCGTGGATCATCGGCAACAACACTGCTACCGTCTGCACCACGAAAACGAGGCCAATTATCCTGACCAAAGGAAACGGCAGAAAGTAACCACAGGAAAAAAACAATCCGTCCGGAACATTTGAAAATCATAGTCGTCTCGGGAGCTCCAGATAAGCCTAGTAAATTAACATCCATCCGAAGAAACGTAACTCACTCATACTTAACATGATTCGGTTAACAAATACAAACCGAATTCCTGACATCCTTTCCGGAGATAGACCCTCTATCATTTAGATCCCTTCGCAGCCTCCTCTTCATCACTACAAACCGGTATTCTCCGTTTATCGATTTCAGAGAACCGAAAGGAAACCTGTTCCTCCCAAAAAACCAGATACCTCTCGACGGGTCAAATCCGGTATCACTATCCCCTTAACGCGGGTCTCATTTGCGATTCACACTTACACTTTCATTCATTATTTTCGTGATCATGGGCACATTTTTACATAAAACACATGAACTCCAAAGCCGTTATGATAAGGCGATATGTGCTAACCCTTATCTCGATCCTGCCTCCATCTATAATCCACGTTTCAGGAGCCCCATGTTATGGCACCTCGTATTGCAATCGGTGGAATTGAACACGAAACCTGTGGATTTTCCGCTGACGGCACCGATGCCGGGACAACTGACTGGGAATCGTTCGAACTGAAAACACTGAGAGGAAACGCGTTACATTCCCTGGGTGAGGCCAACACGATTGTTGATGGATTCATGCAAGGGGTACGTGCATGTAACCTGGACCCCGTCCCGCTCATGTGGATCGATGCGGTATCAGGTGGCGCGGCATCACGCGACACGTTCGAAAAAATCAGCTCGGAGCTTTACAATCGACTGGAACGTGAAAAAAATATCGACGGCGTACTGTTAAGCCTCCATGGATCCTTTGCGGCAGAGGGAATCGATGACGCCGATGGAGCCATTCTGGAAGCCATACGTAAACAGGTGGGACCTCAATGTCCGGTCATGGCAGTGCACGATCTGCATTGTAATCTTACAGAACAGATGGCCAAAAACGCGGACGCGCTGATTGTCGAGCGTACCTATCCGCATATTGACATGGCCGAACGTGGCATACATGCAGCACAACTCATGGCTGACACGATTGCCGGAACCATACAGCCTGAGATGGGATTTTGTTCCCTGCCACTGCTCTGGTCCGCCCCCTGCATGATCACCGCAGAATCACCGATGCGAGAGGCTATCGAACAACTTAAATCGGTCGACCAACAAACCGGAATTCTCTCATCCAGTATCGGTGTCGGCTACCAATGGATCGACAGTCCTGTGGTCGGAACATCCACCGTCGTTGTCAGTAACGGCAATCCAGAACTCGCACAGCAACAGGCAGATCAACTCGGACAGTGGATATGGGAACATCGAGCAATGTGGCAAAGGGAGCCACAGTCGGTGGATGCGGCGATCGCTCGAGGCCAGCAACGCTCACAATTCCCTATTATTCTAGCAGAACAAGGTGACAACACCGGCGGGGGGGCCGCGGGTGACGCGACAGAGATACTGCGATTTTTCATCGAACAACGTCTCAGTCCATCGGCCCTATTATATCTGGTCGATCCCGAAACCGCAGCGCAGGCATCCAGCGCCGGACAAGGTGCTGAAATCACAATACAAGCCGGTGGGAAATCTTCCCCAAGCCTTGGACCACCGGTAACCATGCACGTGAAGGTTCGTGCGGTATCGGACGGGAAATTCACCTATGACGGTCCCATGTGGAAAGGTGTGAGTGAAAACCTCGGTCCTTCGGCATGGCTCGAACAGAACGGTGTACATGTGATTGTTATCAGTCGGCGATGTCAGCCCATCGATCTGGCCTTTTGTCGCACACTGGGTTTAGACTGTACAGAGATGCAGTACCTGGCCATTAAATCGACCGGACATTTTCGCAGCGGCTTTGCCCCGATCGCCGGCTCTATCTTTAACGTCGATACAGCAAGTAGTTTGTCACATGACTTTAACCGACTCCCGTATACACGCCTGGGCCGTAAAATGTACCCACGGGACCAGGATGCCCAGCCCCCCTGGTAAAGCCTTCATCTACTCTGTCGTAAGCTAAATATTCCACGGAAGCCATTCGATTTCGCTGCGGTGTTCATTTTGCGTGAGGTCTGAACAGTCGTTTGACTGGACCAGCAGGCGCGGTGTTCCGACAAGCTTATCAATAACCGTTGTTATCAAAAGAACCGACCGAACAAACCGTATTTTAATATACACCAGATTGCCCGGAATCCGTCCTTGGCGCCGATCTTCTTCCCTTCATCATAGGTTCGTCCATAGTACGATATACCTACTTCGTACAACCGCAAATCTGGGATACGAGACAATCGAATCGTGACTTCAGGCTCAAACCCAAACCTGGATTCACAAAGTTCCATACCCTGAACCACTTCTGTTCTAAAAAGCTTGTAGCAGGTTTCCATATCGGTGAGATTGAAGTTAGTAACCACGTTGCAAAGCATGGTGAGGAACTTATTCCCAAACGTGTGCCAGAAAAACAAAATACGATGTGGTTTCGCACCCATGAATCGCGAGCCATAGACCACATCGGCAAAGTCTTCCACCACGGGACGTAACAGATCATCGTACTCACGTGGGTCATACTCCAGATCGGCATCCTGGATAATCAGACATTCTCCGGTAGCCTTCGATATACCCGTTCGCAGCGCAGCACCCTTCCCTTTGTTTTCATCATGTGTAAAAATCGATATCACAAAGTCCGGATTACTCTGCTGATAAGCTAAAACCATCTGTTCAGACTGATCCGTTGAGCAGTCGTTTACAACAATTACCTCTTTCTGAATGTCATTCATGAGGCGCACTTCCCTGATTTTGTCGAGAATCGACAAAATTGTTGCCTCTTCATTGTAGACAGGAATGACTACTGACAGCTTTGTAACATGCATTCCATCGGTCCGTGATTGCATGGAAAACAGAATTGAACGATCACTAACACACTAATATGAATATAGCACACAAGAGTACCCGTATTGGTCTCAAGCGTCAGGAGCTGCATGACAGCATGGAACATCCTGCACGATTACGAGCCCAGTCCGGACGTTTTTCAGCATACACCTCTTTACCGGGCTGTTCCTCGTAGGGGTATCGCAGTACGTCCAACAACTCCGTTACCGTTGATAGCTCTCCCTGCTCTGCCTTATCAATGGCAAGTTGGGCAAGGTAATTGCGCAACACATATTTAGGATTGGCTGCATTCATACTTTTCTGTCTGGCACTTTCAGAAATCCCCTGAGCATGCAAACGCCTTCCATAGACCTGAAACCACTGACTCATTCGAGCGCGATACTCCGGGGTAAGCTGATCTGGCTGATAGTACGCATCGGCTAACGTGGTCATCCATGTTGCCTCTGAAAAATCTTCCGAAAATTGATGATTCACATCAACCATGGCTAACTTACGGTAAAAAACCGTCATGTCTGTCTCGACCATCTGGAGAATCGCCAGAAGATCGTTTACCAGAGTTGTGTCCGTTTCAGGTTGAAAAACTTTCAAACCCAGCTTTTGAACCATCATCGATTGCCAGCCCGTCTGAAAGCATTCCGAATAAAGCTCCAGCCCCTGCTCCAACGGTTCCGGGGAATCAACCAACGGCAACATCGCGTTGCCTAGTTGGGCCAGATTCCACAAGGCTATCTGAGGCTGATTTCCAAAACAGTAACGACGTCCAGCAGCATCCGTAGTATTCGGAGTCCAGTTAGGATCGTAATCTTCCAGCCATCCATAAGGACCATAGTCAATCGTGAGCCCTAATATGGACATATTGTCCGTATTCATAACCCCATGTACAAATCCAACCCGCATCCAGTGGACTATCATCTCAGCGGTGGTCCGACACACCTCCTCAAACCATTTGACATAGACCTCTTTTGTCGGTTCCCCCAAATGTGGAAAATCCGTCCGAATGGTAAAATCAAGTAGTTGCTGTAGAACTTGTATTTCCCCACGTGCTGAAAAAATCTGAAAGCTGCCAAAGCGTGTAAACGATTCGGCCACACGACACACAACCGCGCCGGGTTCCTGCTTTGGATTCCCATCGTAAAACATATCGCGAACCACCTGCTCTCCCGTCAAAACGAGACTTAAAGCTCGTGTCGTTGGAACACCCAGATGATACATGGCTTCACTACAGAGAAATTCACGTACTGACGAACGCAAAACAGCCAACCCGTCGGCCCTTCTTGAGTAGGGAGTAGGCCCGGCACCTTTCAGCTGCAATGTCCATCTCTCACCCTTGCGGTTTACAGCCTCTCCAAGATTAATTGCCCGTCCATCACCCAGTTGTCCTGCCCAGGATCCAAATTGATGGCCTCCGTAGCACATGGCATAAGGATCCATGCCTGGCAGGATGCGATTTCCTGAAAAGACCTCCGCAAAATCTTTCGATAGAAAAGGATCTCCGGACAAATCGAGCAATTCGCTTACTTCCCGTGCACACGCGACAAGACGTGGCTCTGTAACCTGCAGTGGCTGAACTCGAGAAAAACAAACTCCCTCCACCTGCCTGCAATAATTTTCCGACTCCGGATCGGCCGGCAATTCACGCACAAAACGATTATCAAACGTCAGTTGGTCCAGCATCTATGACAAGCCCTCACCTTTCACACCTTGACTCTGCAACTCTTCTTTTTCTTTGAAAGGAAACATCCATACAGGAGTATCCGATCAAAACACCCTTGCTTATCCACTACCTTGATGGCACTGAACCGTTCCAACTGGTCCCCAAACCACTGTCTTTCATTTGAAGGTTTCCTCTCTTGTTTTTTCGAGCGATTGGCCGCTCCCTCTTAAAGGCTATCCTCTACTTACTAAAATAAGGTCCGCTTAAAACGGGAACCTCTCTGACCTCACCATGCCTTTCGCTACAAAACAGTTGATCACTTAGAAGTCGTTTCGTCCAGCCATGTATCCTGCCATCTCTGAGCAGATATCACGATGAGGTTTTAAACCTCGCATCACTTCATCTTAATTATCGAAAATCTTGTCCAGATATAATTCATCGCATACTCGAAAAACCAGACGCCCTACCAGCCGATATCTATGAATTATTTGATAATTTCCATGTCCGGAAGAAACAACCAAGAACCTTTCTATTTTAATCTCCTCTAAAAGGAGGTGATGCAACCAGACGGATGGTACACTGTTCATCCTGCAGGTTTTTTTCCTGATACTTTTCAGATATTGACGTTCCCTAACTTTCCGATCCTTAGGAGAAACTTGTGACTCATGCACGGTCCGTTCTCGAATGGATGCAAGCCCTCAACATCAGCTTGCCGGAACTTGCTGATCGATCAGGACTCGAAAACAAAATTGTCGAAGCAATCGTCCAGAGAAGGTATACAACCAGCCCTCAACAGCGAAAACGTATCGCATCCGCCTTAGGAACAGACACGGAAAATATTGGTTGGGGACAGACGGTTTCAGTCGACCATATGTATGGCCATGGACCTCAATTCGGGCGCAGCCCCTGACTCCGATATTAAGAAGCCTAGCAAACGCTGCAGCACAAAAGGTTTCACATGTCCTACTGCGTTTGGAAATGATCTGACGATGGCATGCTTGACTCCGATACGATTTCGAACTTCATGGTACCTCCGTTGCAAAGACCACCGACCTGGCTGTTTTTCTCTCCAATCCTGCAAAGATCCGATATAGCCTGTAGCTAAATATTATGTCGTTCATCAGGTAAATACTTTCTCTCTACCTATTGTCACTCTTTATCAAGATACCACCATTCATGAAAATAACTCGTATTGAAGTTCGCGCCGTTGCCCCGGAAGTACAGCGATTTACCTGGTCCTTTGATCTCCCTGAACAGTACATGACCAACACCGTCGTCCGACTCATAACTGACGGCGGACTGGAAGGGGTCGGCGGAGTCTCCAATTACACCTCGTATGGGTTTGACCGTTACACCTCAGAAACCATTCGACATCTGGCGCCGGTTCTGATCGGCCGCGACCCACTCGAACGGGAACGTATCGCGTTTGACCTTCGACCACGTGTTTTCCCTCTTTCCCCGGGTGCACTGGCTGCTCTCGATGTTGCCTTGTGGGATCTTGCTGGCCATATTGAAAACAAACCGATTCATCAACTACTCGGAGCAACCCGTACATCGATTCCCTCCTACGCGAGCACCCCTCTTATGGAAGATGTGCCTGCCTACCTGGACCTGATCGAACAGCGTCTCGATATGGGATTCACGGCCATCAAATTTCACTGCTGGTGTCAGCCTGAGAAGGATCTCAAACTCTGTCGAGCAGCCCGAAAAGCCTTTCCCGATACCGCTTTTATGCACGATGTGGAAAACAACTACTCGCAGGAAGCCGCCCTGCGGGTCGCACAGGAACTTACTTCACTGGACTTCACGTGGTTTGAAGCACCTTTCCCGGACTACGACCTCGAAAGCTATCAGACGCTTACGCGTCAAGTCGAAATTCCCGTCATTCCTTCTGGCAACTGGATTATGGACCACTCCACTTTCGCCCATGCACTCCGAACGGGTGCCTGGAGTCGAGCTCGAACCGATGTCACGTGCATGGGAGGACTGACACATGCACACCAGGCACTTAAAATGTGCGAAAAAGCCGGCATGAAATGCGAAGTACTTGGGTGGGGTAACACACTGATTTCCGCGGCTAATCTGCATCTCATGCTTAGCAATGAATGCTGTAGCTATTTTGAACAGTCGGTCCCCTACCCTCCCTATGAGTATGGAATGATGGACGTCATCCGAACGGATAAAGATGGCCATGTCACGGCACCTGATGGACCTGGGCTGGGTGTCCGCGTTGACTGGGAGGCGATGAACCGATCTACCCTTCATCAATTGGTTTTTGATTGAAGTAGCTTCTAATCAAAACGTTGGTCGTTTCCGACAAACGGATTTCTCCATCGCCCTGACGGCATAGTCGCCTAAGAATATCAAACCTTGACATCCGGAAATAACGATGACAACTCCTCAGAACAGACAATGATTGCTTGATTTCCTTTTCAAGATGAGTCACCATCTCGTCTGAGGAAAAGAACTGTACTTCGTCTGCTCAACGGCAGCTCCCCATCTGAATTTTCACAAAATCTTTCCGTAATCATTCCCATCCGAACACCGGCCTTGCTCCCGGGTCTCTGAAGTCAAAAATATGGCACCCTTGAATTCCATTTCACATTCGGACAGCGATTATACAAATCGCGTATTACCCGTTCTGATACTACTTTTCGTGGGCAGCGGATGCGCTGCCCTTATCTACGAAATCGTTTGGCTGCAAATGCTACAGTTGATCGTTGGCTCGACCGCAATCTCTCTCGGAGTGCTACTTGGTACATTCATGGGTGGGATGTGTCTTGGCAGCCTTGCATTACCTCATTTCATATCCAGTCGATGGCATCCGTTGAAAGTCTACGCGGCACTGGAACTGGGTATTGCCATTATTGGACTCCTCATCCTTTTCAGCATCACACACATTGAAGGACTCTATTCCGCATTCAGCCACGGCTCATCCGGAATTCTGGTTCGCGGTTTGATTGGGGGAGCATGCCTGCTACCGCCTACCTTCCTCATGGGAGCGACTTTGCCAGCTATGGCCCGCTGGGTCGAAACAACAACACGAGGGGTCTCCTGGCTGGGTTTTTTCTATGGAGGCAATATAGTAGGTGCCGTATGCGGTTGTTTGTTAGCCGGATTCTATCTATTACGTGTCCACGATATGGCAGTGGCCACGTATTTTGCCGCTGCGGTTAATGTGACTGTTGCCGCACTCGCCTTACTGCTAGCTGCTGTCACGCAATACCACAATCCTCTTCCAGATACCTCTTCAAACCCCGAACAGCCCGCGCC
>CAXEIY010000062.1:0-5541 GCA_963996245.1 uncultured Planctomycetia bacterium
ACAGGGACCTCTCACCTGGCCTGGTCAGCACGCTGGGTTTCTTGGCCCGCAATTCGATCCCTGGCAAATCAAAGGAGATCCGCAAAACAAGGATTTCCGCGTCGACAGCCTCACTCTGGCACAAGGCATGAATGTCACACGATTGGAAAAACGTCAGCTACTTTTAAAAGAAGTCAACCTGCAGCAACAACAACTGGAGGACGCGGCACAATCCCGTCGGCTCTCACACGATCAACAACTGGTCTTCTCACTTCTGACTTCCAGCAAATTAACCCAGGCATTTGACATGAACCGTGAGCCGGATGCTGTTCGTGACCGTTACGGAAGACACACCACGGGACAGTCTCTATTGCTGGCTCGACGACTTGTTGAAGTAGGCGTACCAATCGTACAAGTTAATATCGGCAGGGTTCAAACTTGGGACAATCACAGTAATATCTTTCCTACTCTCAAGGACCGGTTATTACCCCCACTTGACCAGGGTATGTCTGCACTGCTCGACGATCTTTCATCACAGGGATTACTGGCAGAAACACTTGTGTTGATGCTCGGAGAATTCGGACGAACACCTAAAATCAACACCAATAACGGTCGAGATCACTGGGGACCTTGTTTCTTCGGACTTTTTGCAGGCGCGGGAGTTCAGGGAGGACAAGTCATTGGCAAATCTGATCCTATTGGTGCCTATCCGGTCAGCACAGCCTACGCACCGGATGATGTAGGTGCGACTGTCTACCACGCTCTCGGAATCGATCCTCAAACGGTAGTTCGAGATCGACTGAACCGACCAACCATACTCAATCAAGGACACCCGATAGAAGCACTCTACGACGGTAGTTCTTCCTGATTCTGGTACAGTACTGGCTCGCTTGCCCTAACATCCATCAAGGACTCGTACCATGCCCAGTTCCGCTATGCAGTTAGTTTTTATCCTTCTGGCAATGGCGTATCAGACACCTCCCGACCGCCCCTTCCCTGCCCATCGAGTAATTGGAAACGTCTACTATGTAGGCTCTCACAACCTGGCTAGTTATCTTTTTGCAACTCCTGAAGGACATGTCCTGATCAATAGTGGTTTTGAGGAAACCGTTCCCCTGATTCGTAAATCGGTCGAATCTCTTGGTTTCCAGATGGACGACATCAAGATCCTGCTTGCCAGTCATGCCCATTCCGACCATGTGGCCGGCCATGCACTCATGAAACAGATTACCGGAGCCCGCGTCTTCGTCATGCGGGGTGACCATCACGTGATTGCCTCTGGGGGTGAGGGACAGTACCTCTATACTCAAAGTCGGTGGCGGCCCTGTCCAGTGGACAGAATTCTGGAAGATGAAGACCGTTTAACCCTGGGAAACACTACGCTCGTCGCCCGGAAAACTCCTGGACACACACAGGGTTGCACCACATGGACCTGTCATCTTAAGGACGACGAAAAAGCATACGACCTGGTAATCATTGGCAGCCCCAACGTAAACCCGGGATTTCAGCTGGTCGACAACCGCTCGTATCCTGAAATAGCGCATGACTTTGCCAAGACCTTTCGCATTCTAAAATCACTTCCTTGCGATGTGTTTCTTGGTGCCCATGGTGAATATTATGGCATGTTAAAAAAGCATGCGAGTCTGCACACAGCTGACAATAATCCGTTTATTGATCCACTCGGATATCAGAAGTATGTAACCCAGAAAGAGCAGGCCTTTCGGGCCGTGCTTCGTGAACAAAAAGCAAGGTAGATTTTTCGCAAGTCTATCATTCAAAATCACAGCTGTCCTGACTGCTTGCTCACGGACCAGTTACCCGATAAGATGCCCGGGAAGCCTGGTAGATTTCTCTCGATTGGAAGCAGAACCAAGGAGTGCGATCCATGTATCTTTCCAGACCAAGTGCTACCGATAACGCTCGATGGCCTCGTGTGACAAACGCACCGCTCCCTGTTTTGTCCCTGATGGCAGCCATTTGGGCAGGGACCTTTGCACATGCTGACGCCATTACCCGTCCACTTAACGCTGTTACAAAACAACGGGTACATCCGATTCTAATCCGAAACGAATATAATGCGCTGTTACAAGTAACATTGGAAATCACCGATTCGGTCCTTCAGGTAACCGCTTTTCACTTCTCGTTTGACGGCACCGATAACCTCGAAGATATCGATTCCTTACAACTGTTTTATTCGGGAGACCGATCTCCGGAAGGACTGGACCGACTTCGAAACGGCACCAATTACTCCGGAGACAAACATAGTTACTACACAGGATCTTCTTTTGGAAATGCCGCCCGCGCGAAACCTGTTGTTACTTTTCGAGACATCCAAAAGCTGCAACCTGGAAAGCACATTTTCTGGTTATCCTGCAAACTGCGACACTTTGCGGATCTATCCAACAAGGTAGATGCCTCCTGCGCATCCATTGAAACTTCGCAAGGGACATGTATTCCTACTGATTCGACTCCAGGTATCCGAAAACGCATCGGAGTCGCTCTGCAAAATCGATATGACAATTACGTCCACACTTACCGTATACCGGCACTTACCACCACACCCCGGGGAACCTTGCTGTGCGTTTACGATATGCGGCGAACAAAACGGCGAGATCTGCAGGAAGACATTGACATCGGTCTTAGTCGCAGCACTGACGGCGGCCAAACCTGGAACACCTCTCGAGTCATTATGGACATGGGAGAATATGGAGGTCTGTCTCAGAATCAAAATGGATGCAGTGACCCCGGAATAGTGGTGGATCAGAATACCGGTGATATTTTCTGCACCTCAGTCTGGATGTGGGGCAAACTTGGCCTTCATCAATGGGTTGGAAAGGGATCTGAACCTGGTTACGAAATCGGGAAAAGCGCTCAATTTCTCATGGTCCGTTCCAGCGATGATGGACTCACCTGGACTAAACCGGAAAATCTAACCCGGCAAGTGAAAAAATCGGATTGGCATCTCCTCGCACCATCCCCTCAACAGGGACTCACATTGCGTGATGGTACACTGGTCATGCCAGTTGAGGGACGCGACGAGAAAGACCAAATGTTCTCAGCACTGATGATCAGCCAGGATCATGGCACCACATGGGCGGTTCGCTCTGGTTTGGCGATCGGAAACGGCGAATGCCAGGTCGTGCAGATGCGTAACGGCACTCTTATGCTTAACGGACGCACCGAAAGACCTACCAAGTTTCGTTCGGTCTATACGACCACCGACCTGGGTGATACCTGGGTTCCTCACAACACGCACCGTAACACGCTCATTGAGCCCAATTGTAATGGCAGTCTTTACCGATTTGATTACCAGGAATCTGGAAAATCAAAATCTATATTGTTGTTTGCGAATCCACATTCTCAAACAGGCCGCAATCATCAATCCATTCAGGTTAGTTTCGATGAAGGCCAAAGCTGGCCCGAACGGTTTCGCCTACTGTTAGACGAAGGTCAGGGAAATGGTTACCCGAGTATATCCCGTGTCGGCAACGATGCTTTCGGTATCGTCTACGAAGGTAGCCAGGCCCATCTGGTTTATGAAAAAATCACCATTTCTGAATTGCTAAAGTAAATCCTCCGAGAATGAACATCCATGTGAACTTGAAACATCCCGGTTCACACGAAAACGATCCTGCTTTCGTTGTGCATGTTTCGAACCGTCAATCTTGTAATAACTGATTCCCAACAGCACCAGTTTTAAGCAATAATATTTATTATTTGCTCCGTGATGGAACAGCCTTAACATGGCCAGACTATGTGAATTGCTTTCCTCCTCCAAACCAACACGTATCGTAAGGAAGGGTATCCATCATGCGGATCTGCTGTCTACTATTCCTCCATGTAACTGTCCTGCTGTCCAGTTTGACAGACATCCTAAAAGCGGATTCCGTGATGGGCAATTGGTCTGGAAAATGGATCCACAACAGTGGAGAAGAAGGGAAACTGGAGGTCCAGTTAATCGACTTGGGAAACAATCACTACGATGCGATTTTCACGTGTCACTTCCCCGAAAATCAAGTAACGGTCCACCAAGCCATCAACTCGAAACCTGAAAATAATCGGCTAACTGTGTCCGGGAAAATGGACCTGGGAGCAGAAGCTGGAGGTGAATACCAATGGAAGGGCGTCATTGCCCAGCGCACATTTTCCGGAACCTATGTCGGCCAACTCTATAGTGGCCGATTTTCGATGGTCCCTGAGAAAATAAAATCTCCCACCCTCGGCTTACGCGCCCCACCAGGTGCCGTGATTCTCTTTGACGGTGGCCGACTGGATGCATGGATTCATCAGGATTCGGGGAAAAGTGCTACCTGGAAAATACGCTCACCTGTTGCAGAAGTTGTACCGAAGAGCGGTAATATCGTCAGTCGACAGACTTTCAGCAATCACAAACTGCATCTTGAATTCCGTACTCCATTCATGCCTGAAGCGCGTGGCCAAAATCGAGGAAACAGCGGCGTATATCTCCAGGGCCGTTATGAAGTCCAGATTCTGGACAGCTTTGGTCTGGAGGGAAAAAACAACGAATGCGGTGGCATCTATGGGCAATTCGCACCACGCGTTAATGCCTGTCTTCCTCCAACAGAGTGGCAGACTTACGACATTCAGTTTACCGCAGCAAAGCGAGATGCACGAAAAAAGATAACTCAAAAGGCTAAGATGACGGTGGTTCACAACGGCATCCTTATCCACAAAGATGCAGTGCTCAAGGGAGTCACCACCGGGTCAGCCGATACAATGGAAGGGATACCCGGACCTCTTCTGCTGCAAGATCATGGGAATCTCGTTCAGTTTCGTAATATCTGGATTTTACCTACCACCGACTGAGAACAACCCGCCGACAGGTACAGCATCTTTAGAGCGAGATCATCGTTCGGTATTGTTCATAGCGGGCATCTAGATCATGCCGATCAATGTTCAGCAACCGATCGAGACTGAAATCCTCACATGTGAAGCTGGCCGTGACAATTCCATATGCAATCGCCTTCTTGAGTTGTTCATCCTCTAACGCATGCTGTCGATTGTTGATCGATGCCAAATATCCCATCAGTCCTCCGGCAAAACTATCACCCGCACCTGTTGGGTCGACCACGTCAAGTATGGGAAACGCGGGCAAGGCGTACATTTCTCTGTCACTGATAAAAATAGCCCCGTGCTCGCCTTTTTTAATTATGACAAAACGGGGACCCAGCTTCTGAATGGTTTGGCCTGCCCGTACAACATTCTCATCACCAGCAAGTAACTTGGCTTCCTGGTCATTAATCACCAGGCCATGCACCTGGGCCAGTAGCTGAATCAGCGCCTCTTTTTCATTTTCAACCCATAAGTCCATCGTATCTGCAACAGTCAGTGTTGCCTGCGAAATCTGGCTCAATATTCTTGACTGAAGATCGGGACTGCTGTTTGCCAAAAACACAAATTCGGACTGTCTGAACGAATCACTCAGCTCTGGTTCAAATTCTTCCAGCACATTAAGGTGAAGTTCCAGCGTTTCACGGTCATTCATGTCCGGAAGATAACGCCCGCTCCATCGAAAGGTTTCTCCACCAATCTGAGTGGTCA
>CAXEIY010000063.1:0-5034 GCA_963996245.1 uncultured Planctomycetia bacterium
CAAGTGAAAGTGTTGTCACGAAGAACCATTTTTGTCCATCGGGATTCCAGCTTCCGGTCGATTTTTCTAATGCTCCACGGCGAACCAAATTACTGTCAACATAAATGTCGATCGGACGTGATTCTGCTGCAGCATATCGAAAATGCAACTGATAATTACCGGCGTTTTCCACGGAGACGTCATACTCCGCAAAGCCAGATCCAGAAGTCAGTATCACTCCGATACCCTCTCCGTAGGAATCCTGGTTCTTAGCAACATTTCCATCCTTAAAATGCTCGGCTTCCATCACGTTACTGAAATTCGCCAGGTCGCCATCCATTAATTGATATCGCTTCTGTATATCTTCAAGAAATCGCTGGTAATGAATCAGGTTGGCTCCGTGCAGCAGATAATCAGCTGCACGCAGACGCTGTTCGTGCAGAAATGTTTCTGTTCCTTTTGCTATTACATCTGCAATAACGGACTGTAGTTTGGAATGTTTTTCGTCATATTCCTTTCGTGTGTTGATTTGTGCTTGCGGTGCTACCTGGTGCTCATACCACGCAGCCACCACTTTGAAATTCTCCATCGTCTTAGTGCTTTTGAATATTCCCGCCAGCGCGTAATAATCTTCATGTGTAATAGGATCAAATTTATGTGAATGGCAGCGTGCACAACCGATTGACATTCCCATAAAGGTACGTCCGACCGTTTCCATTTGCTCGTCAATAATGTCCATCTGCATCTTTATGGGATCATCTTCGGCAAGCATTTTGGGGCCGAGAGCGAGAAAGGCTGTTGCGATACGACGCTGGATCGTTTCCTGTTCATCATCCACCGGTAACAAATCACCGGCAATCTGTTCGCGGACGAACTGATCGTAAGGCTTATCTTCGTTGAAAGCCTGAATGACCCAGTCCCGATATCGCCATGCGTTAGCATAGGTAAGATTTTCATCCATCCCATTGGAATCGGCATAACGTGCTACATCCAGCCAGTGTCTGCCCCATCGTTCGCCGTATCTGGGGGAAGTCAGCAAACGATCAATCACACGTGCAAATGCTTCATCGGACTCATCTTTCAGAAACGCCGTCACCTCATCTGGACTTGGCGGCAAGCCAATCAGATCAAACGTAGCTCGACGAATAAGCTTTATTTTCGACAGGGGAGAAGCCGGCGTAAGATCAAGATGACGGAGTTGATCCAGGACAAAATGATCCACGGGATTACTCATCCATGGATGGTTGGAGGCCTCAGGTACTTCTGGTTTTTCCAATGGACTTAAGCTCCACAGTTGCTGCGGAGTAGCAGAATCAGTCAACTCCTTGCTACCAACCTCTGGCCAGACGGCACCGTCCGAAATCCAGCGTATCAAAATAGCGATTTCCTGTTCCGACAGAGTTTCATCAGGTGGCATTTGGACCGGTGCATCCGGACGCCTCTGAACGGCCTGAATAAGCAGACTCTCCAGTGGTTCATCCAGTTCAATAGCAGGTCCACGACCTCCACCTGCTGTCAGTCCGTCACGTCGATCGAGACGAAGACTTCCCTTCGGAGTTTTTCCCGAATGGCATTGAAAACACTTGCCTATCAGAAGAGGTCGGACCTCTTTCTCGAAAAAAGCCAGCTTCTGTTCGTCCGGCCCAGGGGATTGTCTGACGGCAGCTTTTGCATGGTGTGCGGTAAAAACCGTCCAGATCAGAAGTCCCATTAACATGCCCAAGACAGTTTTTGCATCCAGGATGGATTTCAGACTACAACACATGAAAACGGCCCTTTTGAGTCATCCCTCAATGCTATTATCCGCTTTTTATCCGGGAATTATCGATAAATTGCATCATCCCCTTTAAAGGCACAGCATAACAGAAATATAATATCGGGTCGAGGGACTGCCCTCTTCTGAAACGCGGATTCCAGAGTACCAGGCAGCCCGGTTTCGATCCAGGTTTTGCATGACCTATTCCATGAGTCTCGACCAATCGGCGGCACTCCTGACTCGCTTCGAATACGCCATCATATGGTCTTAACACCCGACCATTACCAGTCGCTTGATAACCAGGTAAACGCATGTGATTTCGAACTTTCCCGAAAGAGGTGCGTCCAAACAGAAATCATTATTTGATCGGAAGCCAAGTGTCATTTGACCTGACAATTTAATAGCGGTAAAAACAAACGTTCCCTATGATGAACCGCGAATTACGCCCAATCACAATCACTGGAAACTTCCCGAAAACACCGAACGAGGATCTCTGGCTATGCACTATCGTTTACCACTGTTGGCCATCGTCACCAGCCTGTTGGCTTTCGTCCCAGCCCGCGCGGAAGACGTGGTGCTCAGCATAGAGAAGGCCATGACACCGCCGGAGTGGGCACTTCTTGAACGCAGCCTCATTGACATGGAAACGGAAGCATGTCTGGAATTTTTTGACAAGTACTTTGACAACCGTGGATGGCTTAAATGTGTCGAACGATGGGGAGGGGATGACGGACCGGACGATGCAATAGAAAACGTGGATGACTGGCCTCTGTTACATGCCATCGGTGCCCCGGACGTCATTCTGGACCTCTACAAGAAAGCATGGGAGGGACATCTCCGTCAGTACACTTTGGCGCGAACAGTTGATGTTCCATTTGCCCGTGACGGGATGTATTACAAAGAATTTCCTGTCATGTTTGACTGGGTCCATAATGGAGAAGGTCTGACGGTTTTCAATTTACAGGGACTCTCAGATCCCAAAAACATTTTGTTTCAAAATCGGGTGCGACGGTTTGCTGGGTTCTATCTCAACGAAGATCCACAAGCTCCTAATTATGACCCGGAGCATCGTATTATTCGAAGCATGTTCAATGGAAGCCGCGGCCCTCTTATGCGGCCGGCTACCGGACTCGACTGGGCCGGTGATCCGATTGAAGTCAAAAACCGCTTTCACCCTCTCCACGGTGAAGAAACGTATGAACAAATGGTTGAACACTTTAAGGATTACAACGATATCGTAGGAGATCATCCCCAGAATTTGCTTGCCACCAGTCTGGGGCTCAACGCGTACATGCTGAAACACGAACCCAAGTATCGACAATGGGTACTGGAGTATGTGGATGCCTGGGCGGAACGAACCCGCGCCAATGGTAATATCATACCGACAAAAATTGGACTGGACGGTCGCATCGGAGGTCCTGACAACAAGTGGTACGGCAGCGTTTACGGATGGGCGTTTACCGTCGTCGTTCCACAATCAGGAGCATTAGCCAATCGCAACACACACTACCTCGGTCTGGATGGTTTTGGTAATGCGCTCATGCTAACAGGCAATCAGGAATACGTGGATGTTTGGCGGTCGATGATTGATACCATTAACAGTAACTCCAAAGTCGTAAACGGAACCCGAATGTACCCGCATATGTATGGTGACCAAGGGTGGTACGGGTTTTCTCCGCAACCCTATTCATCAGGTGCATTGGAAGTCTACTACTGGTCCATGGATCGCAAAGACCTGCATCGGGTACAGAACCATGGGTGGATATCGTATCTGGAGGGGAAGAATCCGCGTTTTCCTGAAAATGCACTGCGCGGTGACCTGGAAACACTTCGTCGCAAAGTACAGGCCATGCGTGCGGACCAGACAACACCTGACACACGTTTAGCCGATGACCCGATGGGCTACAATCCTGCGATTATCGGAAACCTGCTTCATCTGATGCTCGGTGGACTGAATCCCGGACATAAAGCGGCTCCCCTGCACAGTCGTTTACGGTATTTTAATCCCGACAGTCGCCGGGCGGGAATCCCCGAGGATGTCGCGGCACTGGTAGATAGCCTTACAGACGATGCGGTCAGTGTCACTCTGGTCAATGTCAATCAAATTGAATCGCGTACGGTCATAATTCAAACAGGAGCTTACGCCGAACACCAGTGCATGACTGTCCAGATCGGTGATGAAGCCCCCGTTAAAATCAATGACCCCACGTTCACCGTTCGACTCCAGCCCGGGGCAGGGGCGCGTCTGAATATCACTCTAAAACGTTTCGCAAATCAACCAACCATGGTTCACCCATGGGATCGTGGTTGGGCGCTGCGCTGAGTCGCCCACGCATTTGTCAGCTTATGACATAACCAGACCATTTTCAGCGGTATACCAGAAGTGGTACTGATTCCGCTCAAGAGGAAGATAGGTTTAACCTGAAGCCATCATTTGCTAAAGGATATCAGCTCTACTCACTCTATAATTAAGGCAGGACAATTGCATTGCAGGGTTCATCATAGATCGATACCCCGTTCCCCCTCTATTTTCACAACTTTAGAGTAATGCCCAATATCGCTCCCAGGCTATTCCGTTTCTGGATTTTTATGGTAACCCTGTGGGTACTGGTCGTTGTGATTGAAATTCTCGGATTCCATTCTCAGGGATGGACCATGCAAATACTGCTCCTTATGAGTGCGATGCTTGCGTCATCTGTGCTGGGTGGTTGGTATTACCATCAATTCAAAGCGGTAATCAGTGTCATAGCCAGTGTGCTGGCCACACTGGCTATGGGAGAATGGTGGTTACGCAGAACGATCTATCTGCAGGATACTTCCAATAGCATATTTCGTTTTGACAAGGAACTGGGATGGGGATTCATACCAGGAAGTCAAGCCACGGTCATCAATACAGACTATCGAACAGAAATTACGATTAATTCCGAAGGTTTTCGAGATCGCGAACATCGACCCAACAACAAAACACCCAACGCAACCCAAATTATAGCCGTCATCGGAGACTCCTTTACCACCAACGTGGGTGTCCCCATGACACAGGTCTTTACCCAACAGATGGATCAGCGATTGGGTAGTCAGATATCGGTGCGCAATTTTGGTGTGAACGGTTACGGTCAGGTTCAGCAATTACGCCTTTTGCCTTCGATTCTTTCAACCCACCATCCAGATATGGTTGTGCTGCTTTTCTACGTGCGCAACGACTTGGATGATAATGCGGGTGTCATTGACAACCGCTTACCTCGATTCAAACGCCCGTGGGCCAGATTGAATGCCGCTGACAAACTTGAATTTATGGATGA
>CAXEIY010000064.1:0-13253 GCA_963996245.1 uncultured Planctomycetia bacterium
AAACGTGATGGAACATGAGGTATTTGTGCATATCGGTGCCGGTTACTATTACACCGAGCGAAAACAATTTATGGCATCAGCCAATCCCGTGGTACGTACACCGCCTGTGATCCCACTGGGTTATGGTACGTCATGCTGGGATTTCGGATGGGTCATGCCACGCAGTGACGGTCATCTGGCACGCTGGCTCTGTAATCCCTACACGCTGCTTTTTGAAAAATCCGCAAGCCGACATCCGATGCGCTGGTTCGTCAGTCGCCAGCATTAAATCAGATAGACGGGTTATATCGAAACGCGGTATGGCACCCGCTTCATTCCTTTGCTGATCTCAAGTAAAATACGAGATACGGATGAAGGAGAGCCGTTGCCTGTGTGGCATCGTATCTGTACATACAAGGGAGTTTGACCCATCGATGGAAACGTGGATAAAACAAAATGTTTTGGTACTGATCGGAATGGTTTTTACGGTTTCTGGATGCGCTGAAGACCAGTATCAGGAGTATGGGCAAATGACGGAACTGGACACAGTCCGAAAACAATTCGAAGAAAGTGGTTTGCCGGCAGCTTACATGATTGGGGTAAACCTGAAAACGAGTAAGCAAATTTCTTTGTCATGGGGTTACTCGGAGAACGGAGATGATATTTTTCGCATTGCTTCCATGACTAAAATCATTACGGCAGTGGCAGCACTGCAATTGGTCGAACAAGGGAAAGTGGATCTGGATGAATCGCTCCACGAATGGCTGCCGGAAATGTTCAAGATTCCCATACTGGGTAACGATGGCCAGACCTATCGTAGTGATAAACCGATTTCCCTGAGGCAGTTACTTACCCATACAGCGGGTTTTGGCTATGGATTTTCATCACAGGCTCTGGATCATTATTTGAACCAGCCCGATTCGGATTCGAATCTTGACGAGGTCCTTACCTGGGTACGGGTGGCCGAGCCTGGTGCGACATACTGCTATGGGACCAACATGGACTGGGTGGGTAGATTGGTGGAAAAGGTCAGTGGCCAGTCTCTGGAACAATATTTTAGAGACCATGTTACGGGTCCCCTTGGAATGGACAGTACCTGGTTTAACCCACCAGAAACGTTGCATGACCGAATTGTTGCATACCGGGTTCGAAAGGCTGACCAGTTTGAATTGGAAGAACCACGGGTACCGCAGAGAACCACTTTTTATTCCGGAGGGGGAGGACTGCTTAGCTCCGCCAGGGATTACCTGAAGTTGTTGACGTGTCTTTACCGTGGAGGAGAATTTGACGGGACTCGAATATTGAAGGAGACAACGGTCAAAACAATGTTTCAGGATCACCTTCCGAAACATCTCTCCCCCGGTTTTATGGATGCACCTGCTGATCACCCGCGAGTAACGGACGGGGGTTTCGATCGCGATTTACGGAATGATCGATGGGGGCTTAGTTGGGCACTGGAAGGTGAAAATCCCGATGGTCTGCGATCGGAAGGAACGGCGTATTGGGCCGGAGTTTTTAACAGTTACTTTACGCTGGACCGTGAGCAGGGGGTGGTCGTGATCTATTACAGTCAATTTCTACCATTCAGTGACCCCGATGCATACGGCTTATATCGAGCCTTTGAACGGGAGGTTTATTTACAGACAAAGTAGCGGATTCTGAAAGGGTATGAAAATCCGATGCATTGGAGGGTCTTGCATCTTTCAAGGCCGCCTTGAAAAACATGGGTGGATAGTCAGATGGAAAACGCCTTCGATCAATACCGTGTTTGCGCAGTGGGTGCCGAATAGATGGGCACAATCAATCTGGACCGGTTTAGGAAGTGCGGTCCCTGTGAATAGGACGGAAGTCCGGTATCGGATCGACTTTACCGGTAGCCACACGTCTCAGAGAGGTTGCTGGTGAAGTGCCCAGTAAGTGGTAGAGCGGTTGACCATTGCAGATGGGATGAGGTCGGTTGGCACGGTCTTGAAAGGAAGCGTTATGTCCAATCCCGAGGAGATGGAAGATGGTTGCCGCCAACTCCTGAGGTAACACACGGCCGCTATGAGGATAGGCGCCGTTGGCGTCGCTGGATCCATAAACCTGGCCACCTGAGATGCCAGCCCCGGCCAGTGCGCAACTGAATACCGGCCCCCAGTGGTCGCGTCCACCGGCAGCATTGAATTTGGGCGTTCTTCCAAATTCCGCTACGGCTACAACGAGTGTTTCATCAAGCAAGCCGCGGTCATCGAGATCTTCGATCAGCGCGGTGAAGCCGACGTCAAACTGCGGACAGAGAATGTTTTTCACTCGATTGTTGTTATCCGAATGTGTGTCCCACAGTGGACGGTTGGAACTCAGGTCACCGGGTTCTCTTGGCCACTGGACGTGTACGAAACGTACGCCGGATTCGATCAGTCGACGCGAGAGCAGTACACTTTGTCCCCATTTCCCCCAGCCATATCGTTCACGAAGGGATCTGGGCTCCTGGTTTAACGAAAATGCATCGCGAGCTTTACCGCTGGTCAGAATACGGAAGGCTTCCCGTTGTTGTCGGTTGAAATCCCTGATTGCGGACACCTTTTCGATATCTCGAAAATGGTTGTCGATCTGATGAAGTAAGGACGTTTTTCCCGTCAGACGCAGTGGCGATACATCGTCCGGCAACCGGAATTCTTTGACCTGAAAATCTTCGTTCTGTGGATCGCAGGTAAATTGGTCAGGATTGGTATGTGTCCCCAGGAAACCACCCGTCTGTCCTGAAACGAGAACACCAGGATTGGCAACACGAGGTTCGGGTAACCATGCAAAGCTGAAAGGAATATCATCGCTCGGTTTAAGTGCTTTTACAACCGATCCAATGTTGGGCCAGTCGGTCGGGTGAATCGCGCGTGCGTTGGTTCCCTGGTAAGGGAAACCAGTTAAAACCCAGTAACCACTTGTGGAATGGGTATTGTCATTGGTCGACATGGCCCGACAGATAGCCAGTTTGTCTGCAATGCGTGCGGTACGTGGCAAGAGTTCGCAGAACTGAATTCCAGGTACATTGGTATGGATCGGATTGAATACTCCACGAATGGCTTCTGGTGCATTCGGTTTTGGATCAAATGTCTCGTGTTGAGGTGGCCCTCCCGCAAGGTAGAGATAGATGACATTTTTTGCCTTCCCGAACATGGGACCGCCATCATCCTGAATGTTTCCAGGTGCTTCCTTGGCAAGTAACGTGGGCAAAGACAGACCCAGACAGTTTAGTCCCCCGATACGCAGCCACTCACGCCGCTTAACAGCAGAACGGTTCGTCCGGGCAGTCTGATGAATGGTTAGCATGGTATTTTCACGGGGTGGGGGTATGGGATTTATCGTACCTTTACATCTAAATCGCATTATAACCACAAGGTGGGTTTATCAAAACGGATAAGTAAGTTTTCCAAGATGGAAAGAAGACGCCATTTTTCCGTTCACAGGTGCATGATGCACCGTACAATCACGGCATCAGCTATGGATGATAACATCAGTACGATTATGGTAAAGCGATCACGGAGTTCGTTAGAGATAGGAAGGATGGGGCCAGGAAGGCCCGTCTGATGGATGCCATTGGCCGCAGATGCCGATTGAAGTATCCATGTCAGTGTAGCCCCGCTTTTCGATGAAGAGTAAATCTCATAAACTTTTGGCAGGTGTTGATATGTCTGGGGAGATTTCTGGGTTGGTAGAACCAAAACACTCGAGGAGACAGTTTCTGACTGCTTCCGGGATGGGGCTGAGTGCTCTGACCCTGGAGGGGACATGTGCTGCCGAGCAAGCTCGGTATATAGGTCGGCCACAGAAAAAACTGATTGGTTGGGGGACAGATGTCGCCTACCCGTCAAAAGTTCAAATGAACATCCGGAAAATCGAGCAGCTTCCACTGGACGGAATCATTTTAAGTAATTTCAGTGGTAAAAAAGAGGGTAAAGCATTTACCTTCGACTGGGAATGTTTTGGTCGGGAAAAATACAATCGCGAACATCTCGGCGAGATGATTCATATTTTAAAGCATACGAATTTTGAGCGATTTACGGATAACTTTCTGAGATTCAACCTGCAACCGGCCGATGTTGACTGGTTTGATGATTTCAGTGCACCGCTTCACAATGCCCGATTCTGGGCTGAAGTGGCTCATGAGGTCGGGGTGGTCGGATGGAAATTTGACCTGGAAGACTATAAAGAAAAGACATTCATTTACCGGAAGCAGAAATATGCGGACAAAAAGAGCTTTGATGAGTACTCGGATCAGATTCGTTTGCGCGGTCGTCAGATGATGCAGTCCATTGAGGCCGGATTTCCCAACATTGTGCTGTTGCTTTCCCTGGCTCACAGTTATGTCAACCGTACGCCTCAAGCGAATCAAAAGTTGTCTGAATTGTCATACGGTCTTTTGCCGGCATTCGTCAACGGTTTGATTGAGGCCGCTGGACCGAATGTTCGTATTGTAGATGGCCAGGAACAGGCTTACGGCTACCTGACGGATGAGGATTATTATCGTGGTTATCACGACATTCAGCAGCGCGCGCTGGAACTGGTGCCTCGTGAGCTGTGGAGTAAATATCGCGATAAGATGGAAGCAGCTGTGTCCGTCTATGCGAATTACCAGCTTTCTGTTCCCCGAACAACCAGCCGGTACTGGGTACCCCATTACATGAGTGCGGATCAGCGTCTGAGGCTTTTTGAACAGAACATCTACAATGCGCTCAATACGACAGATGAGTATGTCTGGCTGTACAGCGAGCATATGGGATGGTGGGAATCGGGGTACCAGCTGAAAACGCCCGCGGGTTCCATGGAAGCAATACACTCTGCAAGGAAGAAAGCAGCAAGAGGCAAGCCTTTGGGATTTGACCTCAGTGACGTGATCGAAGAATCGCAAGCGAAAATGAAACTGGCGTTGGAAAGGGAGTCCTCGAGCAGATGATCGATAGTTCTCGCGGTTTCAGATTAGTTCGGTAATCGGCCGGGCCCCGGTCGGAAGATAGTAGTTTGGTCGACCGGCGAAATCGCGAGACTGAAGTCGTGGATCGATACCCAGGACATGGAAGAGCGTTGCCATCAGATCTTTTGGTTCGTAGGGGGTGGACAGAGGGTATTCGGCTTTCGCAGAAGATGTGCCGACCACTTGCCCATGCCGAAGCCCACCGCCGGCCAGAGCCAGTGTGCACAGTCCCGGCCAGTGATCGCGCCCGCCATAGGTATTGATTTTTGGAGTACGTCCAAAGTCACCGGTGACAACCAGTAGGATATTCTCCTGCTGGCCACGATCTCTGATGTCCTCAAGAAACGTTGCGATCGCGTGGTCGAACATCGGGAAGATCGCTTCCAATTGTGATTTCATGGAGGGTGCTTTGGGTTGGCTTGGTCCGAGATGCATGTCCCAGGCAAAAGGAGTCTGGGAGGGGGTCGGTGCCCAACCGTAATTTAACATCACGAAGCCACATCCAGCCTCACACAGTCGCCGTGCCGCGAGCAGCTGTGCGCCCAGGCCAGGGCCGTAACGCGCTTGAAGTGAAGCCTCTTCTTGGGATATGTCGAAAGCCTCTTTGGATCGGCTAAGCACAAGGTCAATGGCTTGCTGCTCAAACGCGTCCATGCCATCCATAACTCCGGTTTGATCAACCGTGCGGTGTAACGTATCCAGTTGTTTACGAAGACGCTGTCGATCGTTGAGGCGATCTGCATCCAAAGACAGGCTGAGATTGCTGTGAGCCGGTCCACTTGCGTCAAAGGGAGCATGTTCGACTCCCAGCCACAGGGGTTGATCAAAATCAAAACTGACGGTACGGCTTACTCGAACAAAGGTTGGAACGCCGGTTGCGGGATGGCTTGGTCCACGGACCTTGGCTGCGATCGATCCATAGGATGGGCTTAACTGCCGGCTGGCTCCGATGGGAGCGTCCATGGCGGTGAGCACATAGTGGGAAGCACCGAGGTGATCGGGGTTGGTGTGGTGGAAAGAACGAACGACGGACATCTGGTCGGCTAGCGCTGCCAATTTCGGTAGTTGGCCGCCCCATTCGACTCCGGGAACCGATGTGGAAAGGGATCCAACCATACTGCGATAGTCAGAGGTTGCATCCATCTTCGGGTCAAATGTTTCGATGTGTGGGGCGCCACCCTGCAGCCACAACCACACCACCGAAGTATCCTTTGCGTGTTTCTTTTCGCCCGCATGCGACCGCGCACGCAGGACATTTGAAAGTGCCAGTGACGGGGTACCCAACAGGCCGACTTTCAACAGATGGCGGCGAGCAAAGCGCTGGTCCGGAAGTTTCCACATATCCCCAGTATAAAGGAACTGATCAGCAAGTGAAATGGGGGTGCCCAAGGCATCACCGCCAGTGAGGGGGAAGTAAGATGGATACTGGTTCAGATAGGAGACTGCAAAAATCATCCGGTGCTGTCCGGCATAAGACTACGTAAAAGTAGCGATGCGTATTGCTGTTCCTCTGAGTGTGTGGGATGAGTCAGAGGGCAAAGGTTTTCGTAAACACCCTGTTAACCATCCGGATCCGGTGAACGAAAGACCGGCAATTGGCCCGTTGGATATTCGAGTTTTGCCACCAATGGTGTTCGTGAGGAGGGTTCTTGGTAGACAGGATGATGGACTGGAGTCACCCTCTTCCAAAATCCGTCTGATGTTGGAACCGGACTCCCGTCGATTAATCTTGTATGCTATCGGCGTAAAATGTCCGGGGCAGGTCAACGGGACCTCTGCGTGTACCGATGTTCTCCAGTTACCCCATTCATAGAAGTCAGACTTCTGAAAACATGTGATGACCTGCATTTCGAATTTTATTTTAGATGCAGGCGCAAGCTCTGTAAGTCGTTAACGGGAACGGATTCTTACTTCAACAGACAAGGAGAAGACGTATGGGTTTCCTTCTGATGGCAGTGGGCGTTGTTCTGGATTTTATAGCACTTGGTTGTGCTATCATGTTTCTTATTCATGCTTTCCAGAATGCAGTCTGGAAAGGGTTTGCGTGCCTTATTTGTTTTATTTACGGCTTGTACTACTTGATTGTAGAATTTGAGCATGAGCATAAAGGTTTGATCATGCTTGGTTTTTTTGGTTCGGCTATTGGTGGCTCGATTTTGACCACTATTGGTGCTGGGATGGCTGCGGCTGCACAGCTTCCATAGCCTTGATCAAGGCGTAATGTTTTCAGGTTCCAGGGGGCTTAACTTAAGCCTCTCGGCTGTGGATGGTTTCGAGCAGTAGGACTATCCCGGAGCCATCAGGCTATGTGGCATTCGGAGAGTTGAGGGTTAAGTTCCGATCAGGGTGAGAAGCGTGAGCAATCGTGTCTATCAGGAGCGGTTTGAAGACGGGCCAGGGGGTTGGTACGGCTGGATCAGTAATGCCGGCGGACCGAAGCCGATCGAATGGCAGGAGGGGCAGATCACGTCGCGCAGTCCATGGTGGATAGACTATAATCACGCACCTCCTGGTGCCGGGTATATGCATATGGTTTTCAGCCTTGCTACGGTTGGTCCACAGGGTGAGGCCTATATGGAAGTTGGTGGGGCGAATCGCTTCATTTCCGACGATTGTCCAACGGATTTTACCGATGCCGCCCTGACGGTTCGTGTCCGTGGTGAATTACAGAGTCAGCGTAGCCAGTTCGTTCTGCTTATTCAGGGAAACGTAGCGGGTATCACCAGCGGCTGGTTGTGTACGGGGCATCCGATGGACGTGACGACTTCGTGGTCGGAGCACTCGATCACGCTTGAAGCGGAGCCTGACAACTGGACCGCATTGGGTGTACGTACCGGTAGAGAGGACATGTACGGCGTTCAGCCGCTTGATCGTGTGCTCTCGAATGTGAACGTCAACATGATGCTCGTGCTGTTTCCACTGGACGTGCGTCCGATGGGCGAGATCGAGGGCGATCCACACCGGCTCCGGCCTGAACGGGATTATCCCGTATGGCGACACAGACTTCCTGAAGGGTATGTCACGCTTGATCAGGTGCGAATCGACTTTGGATGAAGAGGCTGGTCCTGGGAGTTACAGGTTCTGCGTGATGTCACCGGTGGAACTTACTATTCGTTGAGCGTGGGTTCGGGTTCATATATCCCTGTGAGATCATAGTCGGTAAACAGTTCGGTCTGTCGAATCACCGGTCGTGAATCGTCACTCAGTTTAGTGCAGATAACCGAAACCGTATTCCAGCCTCGTTTGGGTAACTGATTTCGTACGTCAAATGCAAAGATCGATCCGTTTCGATTTAAATTATGGTTATCCAGATCGATGCCATTCAGTTGAAATGAAAATCGGTCATCGATGTGAGCGGCGTCGATCACCATTTGAAGCCGGGCATTTTTCAGAATGTGTTCGTTGTGACAGAGCTGCAGATCCTCACCTATGTAGATAACCGTCTCGTGTGTGTCACCTTCTTTTGTGACTTCAATGGATTGTCCCGGAAACCAGCCGGCTGACATAAAATGCTTGGGACGTCCCCATAGCGTGATGGTACTTTTCAGGTCACGCAGCAGAGCGTAATCTTCATCTCGAAACGGATAATAGTTGCGCTGTTCTGCTCTCGCTGCAAAGAAATTAAAGAGGTACGTATCCTGCTGTCCCATGGCATAGTAGTTACTCATGGCTGCCCGATACATGGAGGGCGTTGCCCTATACGAGTCGGTACCGGAAATCACTCGACATCGACTGTCCATCTGATGGGCCAGATCCACAAATTGATCGAGCGGAATATCAAACTGGAAATAACGGTCTGGTGACGCGGGTACGATATAGTCGACAAGATTGTGAGCCATCCAGCCACCTACATCGAATCCATAGTGCTGACACAACTCGAGCGTGTGTGGAACGCGTATGATCAGAAAACGTGGCTGTCCATCCCTTTGACTTTTCGCATCGAGCCGAAGGCGGGTCTGCTTGACCATTTCTGTAATCAGGTTCATTCCCTGACGCCCCTTACCATCTGGAAAGACTTTCGGTTGTCTTGAAAAATCCATTTCGAAACCGTTTCTGGCATACCCGTCGATCAGTTCAATGATCTGGCCCATTCGGTAATCACGTACTTTTTTGTGTGAAAAATCGAGCGCTCCACCATCGATGGTCAAATCCTGGTTGTTCATCCAGAATTCCCCAGTAGAGGGATGTTCGGTTGGGGGTACTTTATTCAGGAAATGGGTATCGTTCATGCGCAGTGAAGGTACGAATTCGAGTCCTTGTGTGTCAGCACGCTGCATCACAATTCCAAGCGGGTCGATTTTGCGGTTTTTTATCAGATTTCCTACTTCATGAATCCGGTTGAAATAGGTGAAGCGTTTGTTTTTTCGGGTACTTTCAACTTCCCGCCATCCCAGTGAAGAGGCCACTTTAGACGGATAATAGGCCTGGTCTGACCCGAAATTTGCACAGAATACCAGGGTCGTTACACCCGTTCCAGCCAGAGCGTCGACCGGATATTGCAATTGCCGTTCATGAAAAGGTCCATTCAGCAGGAAGACCAGTCGATCCCCATCGTCGTTATAGAAAAACCGCTGAGAGAGTGATTCCTGCAATTCTGGTTTTTCCTCAGCTGCAAGCAGATTTACAGCGAGTATCATGGTCAGACAGGTTAGAGTAACCGGAACGGTTTGAAATCGATTTGAACTCATGGGAGGTTCCTGGCGGAATATAGCATGACCGATTCTTGAAGGGGGAATTATCCCTGGCGATGATTATAACGAACATACAGAACAATCGGCGTAATAATGACGATGGATGACGATTGCCTGAAGGGGGGGGCGAATGTTGTAGCATTAAATGGTGATCATACCACGAGATCAAATCGGGACAGTATCGGTTGTTTCAGATTTGTCTCATGCCACGTCCATCTATTGATACAGGTTAATTACTGATGAAAAGACGGGAATTTTTTCAAAGAGTACAACCGGCTGCAATGGCTTTGGTAACCGTTCCTTCGGGATGGAATAGAGGGGCCCGATATGAGGGGATCAGTCAGTCGGAGCGTGGAGTCAACATCCATCCTTTTCAGTCACAATTAATGCGAGGGTTTCCTACTCCAGAGGATCAAATTGTTACGATGCTGTCCTCTCAAGAGTCTCGAGAACATCTCGTATGGGCACATCAGCACATGAGTGAGTTGTGCGCGACACAACCCATTTCACGTGGTAATCGTCCCCTGACAGTACTTTCAAGAAATATTCGCAATATGGATAATGTGAAAGTATCCGGTGTGACAGGAGATAAAACGAGCCTTGGCAAGGTATTGATAGAAACTTACACAGATGCATTTTTGGTTATGAGACGAGGAAAGATACTTACAGAGCAGTATTTCAATGGGATGAAGCCCGAATCGTGTCATCACCTCTGGTCGTTGAGTAAATCTATTTCTGTTGGAGTTCTGTTCAATCTCATAGAACGTGGTCTGGTTGATGAGCATGAAAAGGTAACCCGTTATCTTCCAGAACTGGCATCAAGTGGTTATGAAGGTGCTACGGTTCGACAATTATTGGATATGCAGTCGAATGTCGAATATGACTATGGTGAGAGCACAGAAGCCGATGGACTCAATGTCGGGTTGAGTAGAGGGGAGCAGGGACGGCATCTGCGGGCGGCAGGATACTTCCCCAGGCTGGATGGTGAAGATCCGGTTACCGGTCAATATGATGTTTATCAAACCTTACGGTCAAAATCGAATCAAGCCCACGGTTCGGTTTTCCGTTACAAGTGCAGTGATTCCGGAGTTTTAGGATGGATATGTGAAAAAGTAACGGGACAGCGATTTGCCGATTTAGTGAGTCAGCATATCTGGTCAAAGTTAGGTGCTGAACAAAGTGCATATATCGTCAGCGACAGTAACGGAACGTGCACTCCCTATTCTGGTATATCCGTTACACTAAGGGATCTGGCACGTTGGGGGCAGATGCATCTTCGCTTGGGTATGTGGAGTGGCACTCAGATTATTCCTCGCAGGTTTATCGAAGATATTCAGCAGAACCATGATCCGACCAAGTTTACAGAGGACTCGTGGCTGTCTCCGTATGTATTGCCGGGAACAGCATATCGTAGTCAATTTTGGATTCCCGGTAATAAAACAGATGCATACTATGCTGATGGCGCGTATGGCCAATACTGTTATATCCATCCTGAATCCGAAACTGTGATCGTGCGATTTGCAACACAGAGCAAGGGACTTGATAATCCCGAATGGTTGAAAATCATGGCGCGTGTATTTGCGGATCTGGTGGAAGTCATTTAAGTCGATAGCCGATTCAGCCACTTACGGTTTGGTGCGATTCTCGCGACCCAGCACGGCTGGCAGCTGTTCATCGGCACGGTAACCCAAAATCCAGCGTTCTGCACTGCTCGGCTCTGATACCAGCGTAACCGGGGCTGATCTCCGGATACGCTTGGCTTATAAAGCCGTCGTCTGGTCGAACGGTTCTGGCAGAATCAGAGTGTAACTGGCTTCACCGAAGATCTCGTCATTCGTGATGCTGGATTACATCATCGGATGGCTCTACCGACGGGAACTCGTCTCTACAGGTTCTTCTCCTGGTTCGAGGCAGGCGTTGGGGCGCCCCGAGTATGGCAAGACGGCGGTGCCGATACGATAGATCTCAGGTCTCAAGATTCCAGAGTTTCTGTGCATTCAGTCCAAGGTACTTGCGCTTATCCAGTTCACTCATGAACTGAAACTGATTGTGTACCAGAGCCAGTTCATCAGGAAGGGAAGGACGTTGATAATGGGTTCGGACATCACCCGGATAACCGGTTCCCCATAACAGACGGTCTGCACCAAAAGCCTGGTAGACCTGATGCATGTATGGCATGGCTTCTTCAAACGGATACTTTTTGGAAGGAGATACTGACGTCAGGTCAGTCACCTTCACCGACACGTTTGGGAATCTGGACAACGCGAGCAATTTATCGAGTTGCGTCTGTGCATCGTCATCAGCGAGATCTATCTGGCTTACGTGGTCGACCAGTATTTTGACATCCGGGTACTGGTCCACCATTTGACCGAGACGAGGAAGTTGCGACGAGTGGATGAACATGTTGAAGACGGCACCTAATTCGGTGGCGCGTTTCCAGAGCCGATGGTGAGCTTGAGAAGTCAACCAGGCATCACCACCATTTCGTCCTTCTACATAATAGATAGGGCTGAACCGCATTCCAGAGAGTCCGTGTTTGGTCATCCAGTAATCCAGTTTATCGGATACTTTGGGATCCGTTGGATCAATCAACCCATGGCCTTTAAAGCGGTTCGGAGCTTGCTGAATGGTGTGAACGGTGTAGGTATTGTCCCAACCATGAAAGATCGTTTGCACGATGATGGCGTGTGAGACTCCATGCTTGTCCAGATCTTCGATCAAGTGTTCCACTGTTGCTCCTATTTCGGGAGCAGTGAACTGATCTTTAGACGTGTAGGGGTGGTCGAAGGGCCACTTGGATTCATCGCCGGACCAGGTATGCATATGGGTGTCAACAATTATGTCAGTTGGTTTGGCTTCTGTGTGGGCTGGCATAAGCGCCCCTGCACCAAGAGCGGCGGTAGTGGACAGGAACCCTCGGCGTGTGGTGTTTGATTTTAGGTATGGTTGCATGAACGATCCCCTGATTGTATAGGTCGACGGTTACGTGATGTTTTGTCGCACACTCGATATCATGTTTGACAGCTGGCGTTGCAGTTGTAGACAACCACTAAGTAACACTCTTTTCGAAACCCTGGATATAAAGTGGGCGATGAGGGACTTGAACCCCCGACTTCCTCGGTGTAAACGAGGTACTCTAGCCAACTGAGTTAATCGCCCGTAAGGATGACCGTAGTCACTTTGGTACAGCGACTATTCTAAACGGATTGAACCTTTCGGCAACCGGGTTTCCGGCAGGTTTATTCCTTTTGTTTCAAAATACGATCCTGACAGTGTCCCACAGCTTGTGGCGCATGGGGCTAGGAAGGGAATCTCCCTGGTTTTACTGGATGCGACGTCGAAGGAGTACCGGATCGAACTGATCGTTGCTGTCATAGGCAAAGGGCTCCCATCCCTCGGGAATCTGTCCGTCGGATGTCCGGATTTGCCACTGCTGCTTACCATCCCACTTGCCAGTCGTACGGCGGCGGAGAAGTACCGGATCGAATTGATCGTTGCTGTCATAGGCGAAGGGCTCCCAGCCCTCAGGAATCTTTTCACCGGATGTCTTGATTTCCCACTTTTGCTTCGCATCCCATTTGCCGTCCACTCGGCGGCGTAGAAGGAACGGATCGACTTCATCGTTGCTGTCG
>CAXEIY010000065.1:0-15420 GCA_963996245.1 uncultured Planctomycetia bacterium
ATATGGCAGCTCTCGATTCCGCATTGAATCCCAACCTGCCATAGACCAGAATGAGCGTCCTCTGGAGAGCAACAGATCGTCTTATCTAAAGCGATAAAACTTTTTCTGTATCCCACACCTGCCCAAAAACGCGTGCTAACGCGGAAAGAGCAGCGCGATGATGCTCGGGAACAAAGGTGGCCACCGCATCATCCACCACGATCACGTTGTACCCACGATCCGCTGCATCACGAGCCGTTGTCTCAACACACATATCGGTGGCCATGCCCGTCATCACAAGCGTGTTTAGATTCATGTTCCGCAGCAGATGATCCACTCCCGTTCCGTTGAAAGGACTACTGGTATTCTTATCTATTACCAACTCATTATCTCGAGGAGCCAGTTCCGTAATTATCTCATGCTCAAAACTTCCTTTGCACCACAAGGACGGACTTTCTGTCATGACCACTGCGTCCATGTCGCGTTTTCTACGTCGAGCGATCATGTCACTACTGTCAGGCAGTAATGCACCATGTCGCGTGAAGATAACCCGCCGATTGGAACGACGAAAGGCATCGAGTATCCGACTGGTATTTTGAACGGTCTGTTTAATTCGTGGCACATAATACTCAGCAATTGCCGGGTACCGTTTCTTAATCATCGAGGTCAAACCACAATGTGGATTAACGCTGTAGTTTTGATAATCGATCACCATCAAGCCTGTTCGTTCTGCATCCACTTCAAATGAGGGCCAGGGCATAACCCAGTCGGCTACCGATTCAGAAGGGTATACAGGAAACTCTTTCATATTGCGCATCCGATTCCCATTTACTTTTTTATGAGTTTTAAAGAATCAAATAACTGCCCTTCCAGTGAAAAGGCTTTCAATTCCAGCGTTCCACCGTTGACATAAACCATGACTGCATGATGGCCTCGGCGGACATTATTCTGAAAAAAAGGTCGAAAAGGACCTGGGGTTTCGAGGGACCCTCCCCCTCCTCCAGTAATCATATATATGGGAGCTCCCGTTTCAACTGCCCGACCTTCCCGCACCGGCCAGGTTCGTTCATAGGAATGAATATGACCATTCCACACCACATCAACCTCATACCGTTCATAAAGTGGCACGAGTTGTCTGGCTCGAAGATCCCCTCGTGTTGACTGGCGGGTCTTCCAGAGATCCCCATAATCATTCTCATCCGATGAGAAAGGTGGATGATGGTGGCAAACAAATCTCCACCGCGATGTTGATTGACGCAGCGACTGCTCCAACCACCGAAACTGTTCAGAACCTGGTCCCACTTTTTGATTCGTATCAATCATGAAAAAATCGGCATTTCCATATCGAAACGAATAATAATATTCAGGATCAGGAAGAGACATATAATGGTAGTAAGCATCCGCATTCTGCTCGTGGTTACCCAACACCGGAAAGAAGGCTACGCGTGAAATCAACGGTTGCATACTCGGGAAAAACTGTTGTACCCAGTGTTGACGATTGGTTCCCGTAGACACCAGATCTCCCGGATGAACCAGAAAATGTGGACGATGAGACCAGGATAGTTTTGCAAGCTTTCCGGCAACTGACGGATTCCCCTGTGTATCGCTGATTACAGCAAATGCAAATGGCGTTTCATCTTCAACAGCTGTTTGAAACGTCGAAATTTCACTTCGAATCTGTTTGCCACCCGCATCGGTCGATTCTACCTGATAAAAATACTGTGTATCCGAATCCAATCGGTCGATCCGGACTTCATGTATCTGATGCTCTCCAGAAATCGCTTTTCCGGATAAGTGTTCCCGAGAGTCACCTAACCACAATTTCGATGTTGCCAATCGAGAGGTCTCCCACATAACGGTAATGCCGTTTTTGGTTACATACTGAAGATAAGGCTTTACCGTAAAATCAAATGGAGCCAGTGCCACTTCAGCTGGCAATTCTGCAAGTTCTCTGTGATGGGCAAAGGCCTGCTCGACCCATGCCTGCTTCGCCGCCAAATGATAAATCCGGATATCGCGTAACCGGCCCTGGTGTGGATAGTACTCATTGTCATCATGATAAGCTGCGATGGTCCAAGGCGCATTGCTGGGATATAAAATAGAGCCGCTCTGTTCCCTGGACAATCCTTCCAATTTTCCATTCACATATAGTTGCATCTTCGTTCCATCGTACACTCCTACGACATGATACAATCGCCCTTTTTGATAACGCGTCTTCGCTGAAAGATACGTCATTTCACCATTACCGTCGTTCGTTCCCTGGGAAGCCAAACCAAATGTGAACGTATCGTGATTGTATCCCAGAACCCACCCTGATTCGGCGTCTCCATTGTCCTGAAAAACACCGACAATTCCCCCCCATCGCTGAGAAACATCGACAGAAAACCACGCTGAAACCGTAAATTCCTTTTCCGGAACAAAGGCACCTAACCGGCGATATCCCTCGGCGACCGTACACCCGGAATTGGGGCCACCAAAAAGCACGGACTCTCCAAATGTGTCTCGTATAACCTGAATACGACCATTCATGGTTCCGTCAGGCCCCAGACGGGCATGAAGCACTTTACCCTGGATGTGCTTTTGGTCAAAAATCCAGTGAACTACCGGATCCGGACCTTCGTGTGCCATCACAAAAGCATTTCCTATACCCACCGCAATCAGCAATGCCATTAAACTATTTGCTCGTTCTTTTCTCACCACGACCTCCCGATCGTCAGCAGCTGATTTCCCGATAAGCAGGATGGAAGTACCTTGAACTTACCAAATCATGTTTCTCTGGATGCCTAAACGTAAGAAGCCGACGCAATCGTCGGCTTCTTACAACACAGTAATGAAACTGTTCAGTCCTAAATGACCGTCACATTTTCTGCTCTCGGTCCCTTGGGGCCGGTCCCTTCATTGAAGGAAACGCGTTGACCCTCCTGAAGATCATCGTACGTCCCCCCTTCAACATTTGACATGTGAAAGAACAGATCTTGTCCCCCACCGGTGTCAATAAAACCGTAACCCTTATCCGTCAATCGTTTGATGGTTCCCTCTGCCATGCTTCCCTTCCTTCGAAAAACTAACTCGTAGGCAACATTAAGCTGAACGCTTCAGCAAAATATCACCTAAGGCATAATAGGAATATTCTAGCGGTCAAAATAGCCACGTAAACACTTTAACAACACGAAACATTTTTTTGCTTTTTAATACGAACATTCATATAGACAACGTTGGACAGCGGAATGGGCCCACAGAAAGCATACTTTTCCGCCTGATCGCCTCTTCGTCAATGCAGAGATAATCAGACAGGCTATGGACACGGCTACACGATTTATCCGTTCCTCGAAGACCTGATGGAGCGGTTCAAAGACTCTTACAGAAGAGTACAAGGGATGCAGGAAAGGGGCTCTGGGCAGCTACCTGTAAACAAACAGTCAAAGATTGGCGGAAGACCTCCTGGTGCCAAGTTGGATGTCCCTATATGGACTAAAACGGATGTCAGTGAGATTATCGTTTATGCCACCCAAACGGGTAAACAGTATCACAAGGGCAGTTGTCGTTATTTTAAGAAAAGCAGGATTCCCATGAATCTGTCTGATGCGAAAAAGGGGCTCACGCCATGCGGAGCCAGCAGACCTCCCAAGACCGGTCCATACCCTGACCGCTGGGCGCCGCAGGTCTACTGCCGATAGGTCACTGGCCTCTAACAGGGACGTACACATCACGATCCAACAGGCCCCCACCTCCGATCCATAAAGTCGGTGCTCTGAGAAATCGGGGCTTTTTTGTACCTGTAAGAACCTCTCACACATACTCATCCCAGTAGAAGAATCCGATGGTCTTAGGTGCGGACGAGACCTACGCAAAGTCCGGGAGAGTGACGACACTCGACTAAAATCCCTGGGAGGATTGAGGGGAGGAACGGAACGGGTTGCAGACAATCCGACACTACGAATTGCGAGAATAGTGGATGGCTACAGCGAAACATACACTTGTATACGACGGTGATAAAGACGATACGCTACTTGGCCAGTGATCCCATTGGATCCCAGGCTGGCAACACAATGGGTTCTTGATTCCAGGCTTCCCGAAGCGATTCCGGAAGATACTGCGGATGTGCCGCAATCTCAAACATGTATTCGTCAAACCAGGAATCATTCATGACATAGAAACCTTTTCGACCATTGTCTTCCCCCCAGCTGTTCTCCACACGCCAACGTCGCGCTTTCTGACTACCCTGACTGTCGTCAACATCCACACCTGTAAATAACATGGCATGGGTCATGAGTGTTTCATGAAACATCAATCGATCCGATTTACACATCGACAAGTCACTGTCATACACGTTGTCGTAATCATACAGTTTCGCATCCCATATCCCTTGATCACGTCGCATCATTTTGGCCACATCGCATCCCATCCAGACCGGATTTCCATCCAGAATCGTCTTCCTCGCAACCTCTTTCATCAATTCGATGTCGACGTTGAGATATTTTACGATTCCGCCGCCTACCACATTCCCGAGATGCTCAACAGTAAAAGTCCGACCAACGGGACTCGTTGGCCGCGGATCGTGAACCAGACAAACATACTCATCCAGCGGTTGTTTGACATATTTATCGGCAAACTCCAGAGGAGTCATTGCTCCATCCCTGTGAAATTGACGATCCTTGTCATTCCACTGCCAGTCGAAACGTAACGGGGGAGCGCCAAGGTGAATTGACAAAATTCGGTGCACCGAAGCGATCACCTCCTCTTTAATTTCTTTCACGGACTCAGGCGTCTCTCCTCCACTAACGGCCTTACGCAGATCGCCAGCACCTTTTCGAAGCTTGGTAATCAAAATCGAGTTCATACGTCTTGTGTTACTGGAACTTTTTGTCTCCGGCATCACGGATTTGGGAACAACCCCATGTTTGCGTATCAGATTCACAAACATATTCCACTGTCCACCATCATCAAGGGGTCTGTCCAGTAACCAGGCAACCGTACGATCATCTCGATCCCGATCTGCGGTTGCTATCATCAACTCAAGGAAATAATTCGCACGCTCTAATTTATCCCAGAACAAAGTGTAATTCTGACTGAACTCAAAATTCTTCAAATTCATCTCGCGCATGACCGCGGGACGTAAGAGATTCAGTCCGGCAAACATCCAACAGCGACCGCTTCGCTGCTGGTTGGTTACCGACCAGTCATCCAGCACATGGGAAAAAGTATGGTCGGTCTGCGTTACCACAGCTCGATCCAGAGAGATGTCGTCCACATCATTTTGCGTAACCGCATTTTGCATTAATCGAGCGGTTGGATGCGCATCAAATGCATCTCGCAATTCACTTATCCGCTCGTATGTCAAAGCATTCACTGACGATTGTAAGCCACTAGGAGAAGTTGCTAATGCCATTACCGGTTTCCTTGTCTCTCCAAAAGTCTAAAACTGCCTACCTGAACTTAGATCATATCAAAATCTAAATCCCCATGTCTTCCTGTCTGCAGTGTATCTTGCATATCCGAATCATGTCGATTGCAACTCGTTTCCTTATTCCTCTTTTCCATTATTCTTTACCAGGATATTTCTATCTCAGGAGGGTTGCCATGCATCGGTTCCGACTTTATGCTTTTCAGCAAAACTCCAATTCTAAACATGGGCAAAACGATCCACCATGAATCTCCCGACCGCGTGGCTGCTTTTGACAATTTTTACACCTCCAACGCTCGAAACCCGATCCGCTGTTCCCCGTCCTAACTGGAAAGTCCTATCCATTATACACGCTCCAGAAGCATTCCAAGCTGTTGCCTCGGATGATGAGCACTATTATTTCATAGGCAGTCGCAGCATCGTCCAATACAGCCGAAAAACCAAACAGCGTATCGCGACAAGCACCGGTTCAGCACAACATTTGAACAGTGGATTTTTTTGGAAAAAACAATTACTTTGCGCGCACTCCAACTACCCCCAGGTACCGGAACGCAGCGAAATTAAAATACTTTCTCCAAAAACCATGACACTCTCGACCTACAAAACTTTCGGTGATTACGGCGGCAGTCTTACTTGGGCCGTATTTCATAAAGACAGCTGGTGGTGCAATTTCGCGCGTTATGGTGAAGAAAATGGCCAGACCTTTCTCGTTCAATTCGATCGTGACTGGCGGGAACTACAACGTTGGCACTATCCCGAAGATGTCATCCGAGAACTCGGTTCATACAGTCTTTCGGGAGGATTGTGGTACAACCAGCACCTGTTAGTAACCGGACATGACAAACCGGTTCTTTACGTGCTCGAAGTCTGTCAACAACAACACACTCTGAAACTGGTTGCAAAACACGACATCCCTTTTTCCGGACAAGGCATCGCAATTGATGTGCTTACACAAGGACTTTTGGGAATTCAGCGAGCTAAACAGCAGGTCATTCTGGCAACACTCTGCTGTAAAATCGTGTCTCGTAAACAAGGCCCGCGTTATCCCTTACCCTAGTTCTGTTTACATTGCATCTTCTGATTTACCGCTTCGAACGCAGCTCCGACATTTAGATGGAGAGACCCATGACCCCGCTTTCCCGTCGTACATTTCTTAGTCAGACGGCATTGGCTGGTAGCATCCCTTTCAAGACATCAGGTACCTTGCTCACTCAAACTGTTGCACTCCAGAGTAGCCTTAATCGCGATCCGCAAAATCATAACGACCCTCACCTCTACCTTTTTCTTGATAACGCGGACGTGCTCCATAAAGAACATCTCGAACTGTCAATGAACAGAATCTACAAGCTGCCTAAACCGGTCCTTTCCGCGGACCGGCCTTGGGAAGGAGAACGCGCACAGGCATGGGGCAGCGTAATCTGTGAGCCGGATGGTTTGTTTCGGATGTGGTACTTTGCCTTCAATACCGAACGCCGCTGGGACGAACTGGATCGCGGGGGTTACTGCTATGCGGAAAGCCGTGACGGCATCCACTGGGAAAAGCCCGACCTCCATCAGTTCGAATTCCGCGGGAGCAAACGAAACAACCTGTTTTATTCCTGCGCCCCAGACGGCCATAATCTGGTGGACGAAGAATTGGCACGGCGTGGATTAGGCCTGCCTGCAATGGATGAAAACGGAGTTCTTATTGGAGTCGTCAACAATCTCGACGGACTGACAGTCGTCCGTGATGACGACGACCCCGATCCTCAAAAACGCTACAAGTTAATCGCCAACATGCAGGATCACCGCATGTGGGCTCCTTACTATCCCGAACGCTATCCCAACGTTTCACCCGAGCAAGTCAAAAAATCGTCACGTGTATTTGGTCAGTATCTGGACACAAGCCCGGACGGAATTCACTGGACTCGACGCCCACAAAGATTGATGGCAGCACGAGGCGGCGACTACATGATGGTCACTCGCGACCACCGTAAGAAACGCTGGTGGCTGAATGAACGAGCCCACGACCAAGGGGGTCGCAATGCCTCGTTGAGAACCAGCATCGACTGGAAACAATGGTCCGATCTGGAAGTCATCTTCGGCAAAGATTCTGATCCCAATTTTAATCGCACCTTTCAGTGGCACGGTGGCATTACCCCATTCAACTACGGCAGGATCAACCTCGGTCTACTGGAAAAATGGACTCTGTCAGGGCATGGTAACACCTGTGAATTAGTCACTCATCGGGATGGTCAATCCTGGAAACGTGTATTTCCAGGAGCTCCTTTTCTGGACGTTGGGCCCGAAGGATCTTTTGATCGTATCCTTGCATACCCATCACATAATGCTCCCATTCGCCACCATGACAAACTCTACCTCTTTTATACCGGGGCAGGATCCAAAACTAATCCCAACAAAGGAACTCCCATGTCCATGGGGCTGGCCACACTTGGCATCGATCGTTTTGCAGGCCTTTCAAACTGGAGAAATCTCCCGCCCGGAAAACTGATTACGAAACCCGTTGAGATTCCTTCTGCGCAACTGGCGATCAATATCGAATATTTTGAATACACTCCCATGCGAATTGGGATTTCCCATGCAAACGGTGATCGCATTGAGGGATTTGAAATAGAAAACTCGCAAATCCCAGTACAAACAGATCAAATCTATTCCATAGCCCAGTGGAAAAACAAAAATAGCCTATCGGAACTTGTCGGAAAACAAGTGCGATTGCATTTTGAGATCCAAGGGGCCTCCTTGTACGGTTACAAGTTTCTTCCACGTGTGTGATATGCGATTGGAAAAATCGAAATGCGTTCTCTTTGAAATCTCGATTTTCAACATACATGTTCATCATTTTTTCACAAAGCAATACGCTCGAGGCCTAGTTAGTGAACCACGAGAAGCCGTGATCACGAAGACTGCTGACGGGGACAATCTCATTGCGACACTTCTGCGTGAAACCTATAATTCACGTTGTGGACGATCCCAGACAGCCCCCGAGATTGGCGTGAATTCTCGTTTGTCATCTGGCACTGCCTCAATTACCACCCAACCCCAGGTCCCTCGCCATGCAGGTTTTTTCAAAAAGCCATATGAAACGCCTTTTTCTCGATCGAAGGAACCGATTTTCACAGGCTCAAACGCGCATACTTTTTCGGTGGTATCTTCCGTATCCGTCCTGGTTATTTCATTTGATGATTGGTGTTCTCTCTTACTCTTTTCTGAGTCCTGTCACCGCTGACGACAACAAAGGACTCGAACTATTTGAAACTACGATTAGACCCGCACTTATTCAACATTGCTATTCCTGCCATTCCGTCAACTCTCCTGAGCTTAAAGGCGAGCTTCGTTTAGACAGTCGGCCCGGCATGCGTCGTGGTGGACAGAGTGGAGCAGTCATAACCCCGGGAGCACCTCAGGACAGCCTCTTGATCGACGCGATCCATCACCGCACTCGCAAAATGCCACCGGACAAAAAGCTGTCTGACGACATCCTGAAGGCGTTTGAACAATGGATAACGCTGGGGGCTCCTGACCCTCGCGATCGGGAACCCACGGATCAAGAACTCGCAGAGCAATCCTGGCAGAACATTCTCCAGTCGCGGCGGGATTGGTGGAGTTTAAATCCGATTCAACACGTCTCTATTCCAGATGTCAGAAACACAGAGTGGATAAAACAGCCCCTGGATTATTTCATCCTCAACCGTCACGAACAACAAGGTTTTACCGCTGCTTCCAAAGCGGATAACCGAACGTTAATTCGCAGACTGACTTTCACCTTAACGGGATTGCCCCCATCCTTGAACGAGGTTGAACAATTTGTAGACAACTGCAAATCAGATCCTGACGCGGCCTATCAAAAACTCGTTGAACAACTACTTAAGTCGCCTCATTTTGGTGAACATTGGGCAAGACACTGGATGGATGTTGTGCGATTCAGCGAAACACACGGCAATGAATGGAATTATGAAGTCCATTACGCATGGCGTTATAGAGACTATCTGGTCCGAGCATTTAATAATGACCTGCCCTTCGACGATCTGGTTCGTGAGCACATCGCAGGCGATCTAATCCAGACTACGCGAACCCATCCTGAAAAAGGCTACAACGAATCGATTATTGGTACGGCCTTCTATCGTTTTGGCGAGATTAATCATGATGACTGTATTTCCCTGCGGTCAATCGGTTACGACATTCTCGCCAATCAGGTAGACACCCTTACAAAGGCTTTCCAGGCTTCCACGGTTGCCTGTGCTCGCTGTCACGATCATAAAATTGATGCGTTTTCCACACGTGATTACTATTCCCTGCTGGGAATTCTTCGGAGTTCACGGCTGGTCGCTCACACGATCGATCCTCCTGATCTAAATGAACCGGCACTGCAACAGCTGGAAGAACTGAAACCTCGAATTCGATCGCGACTCGCGGAACTATGGCTGGATGAGAGTGATCATTTCACCGACTATCTCATCGCGGCAGAAGCCGCACGCGTCAATCAGGAGAATCCAGAACAGACGTTTCAGAAACTGAATCCGGAACGGCTTGCGCAATGGGAAAAAGCTTTGGCCGTGGAAAATGCAACGATGGAGGACCCCGCCTACCCCTGGATTTCGCTGACAAACAACGACTGTAGCGATTCGATTGCAAAGCGATGGACGGACCTCACTTCTGAATACTTGAATGAAAACAGCAAACGCCGTCAATCGAATCAAAATAATTATGAACTTCTCTACGATCTTCGAGAAGGATCTGAGACCTGGACGGCATCCGGCCATTCTTTGACACACGGTGTTTCGAAAGACGGAGAACTCGCTTTTACAGGCAAGGGAGATCTTACGCTACAGGGATTGCTTCCTGCAGGAGTCATCAGTCATCGACTGACCCCTAATCTTGGTGGCAGTTATCGATCTCCGATACTGCACACCCGTAATAAATACCTGAGTTTACGGGTACTTGGAGGCGAACGGGCAGCCGTACGTATCGTTTCAAACAACTGTCAGTTGAACTACGTAAACTATAAGGTGTTGCTGTCCGATCAGCCCGAGTGGATCACTTTTGAACCAGCTGAAGACAACCAGAAATTAAGAGCCTATATCGAAATTCTAACCAAATTCGACAACCCAAAATTTCCCGATCAACTGGCCACTATTGGCGGAGCCAAGGCCAATGACCGAGTCCCCTGGAACGACGTGGCCGATGATCCACGTTCGTTTTTTGGAATCAGTCGAGCAGTTCTTCACGACGGGGAAGCGCCTCCTCAATCCGAACTGGACCATCTGTGCAGCCTTTTTCAAACGGATGAAGCCGTAGGGTCCGTTCAGGATCTAGCCATTCGCTACACCGATGTATTGCGGAATGCGGTTCAAGCTTGGTCAGAAAATCGTTCCACTCCGGAACAAAACAAATGGGTTGACTGGCTTATTCGAAATCAACTGCTCCCTCACTCATTGAAAGACGACAGCTATCTAGAAGACCTGGTAGGTCAGTACCGGGGTATTGAAAAAGAACAGATTCAACAACCCCGAATTATTCCGGGAGTTGAAGACGTTGACAACGGGATTAATCAACCGTTGCTGGTTCGAGGCAATTCCAATGAACTGGGAGAACCCGTTCCACGTCGTTTCATTGAAGTGCTCGACCATGATGGACTCCCGTTTAATAATGGCAGTGGCCGCCATGAGCTTGCCGAGCGTATCGCTTCAGCCGACAATCCACTAACGGCACGTGTCATGGCTAACCGGGTATGGCACCATTTGTTCGGCGCAGGCATTGTTCGAACGGTAGATGATTTCGGACGACTTGGAGACCAACCCTCTCATCCGGCGCTGCTGGATCACCTGGCCTTACACCTGGTTAACAACAACTGGTCTCTGAAGGAACTGATCCGATCCATTGTTCTTTCCAGTACTTTTCGAATGAGCTCACGCCAGTCAGAGAAAATGAAAACGAAAGACCCACTTAACCGACTGATGCATCACTACCCTGCACGTCGTCTCGATGCGGAATCCATTCGAGATGCGCTGCTGGCAACATCGGGACGACTCGACAAAAAGCAAGGCGGCTCCAGTATCTACCCCTTCCGGGAAACATCCAACGCAGATCGCCGCTTATTTGCTGGACCACTGGACGGCGATGGACGGCGCAGCCTCTACATAAAAACCAATCTCATGGAACCGGCTCGATTTCTTTCTTCTTTCAACACACCCGGTGGAAAAGTTACAGAAGGGCGACGAGACCTTTCCAATGTTCCAGCTCAAGCCTTAGCCTTGCTGAACGATCCCTTTGTTATTCAGCAGTCGAAATTATGGGCCGAACAATTAATTGAGATGTCACACTCCAATCCCGATGAAAGATTGCATTTCATGTTCCTGCACGCACTCGGGCGCCCCATCACCACGAATGAAACGCAACAGTACTCTGATCTGGCCCGTAAACTGGCAGGGCTCTACGAAATCGAGGTCGCCCAACTCATGAGCTCCGTTCGCATCTGGAAAGACATTGCGCACGTGGTGTTCAACCTGAAAGAATTTATCTTTTTACCGTAAGAACATTGCGGAAACACTAAAGGAAGCAACATGGCTACTTATTCACATGCCAATAACTGTCCCGGTCGTAACCCCATTCCTTTTTCCAGACGTGCCTGGTTACAGCAATCTGCTAACGGTTTTGGGACCATCGCCCTGGCCTCTCTCCTGGCAGATCAAAGCGAGGCTGCCCAAGTTGCAGGACACCGTATCGCGAAGGCAAAAAATGTGATTTTCTGCTTCATGGATGGGGGTGTGTCCCATGTTGACAGTTTTGACCCCAAACCAGAACTCGATCGCCGGGATGGCGAGCCAGCAGGGGAAATCGACAACCCCACTGCAAACAAAGATCGGAAATGGCTTAAAAGTCCATGGTCATTCAAACAGCATGGTGAAAGCGGGACGGTTGTAAGTAGTCTATTCCCTCACATTGCAGGGGTTGTGGATGACATCGCGGTAATCCGATCCATGAAAGCGGATCTCCCCATTCATTCCACGGGAGTCATGCTCATGCACACCGGTAGCAACAATTCCGGTCGCCCAAGTATGGGAGCATGGAGCAACTATGGGCTCGGATCTGAAAACCGTAATTTACCAGGTTTTATCGTACTCAGTCATGGCGTCGTCCCTTGTGGTGGACTTGAAAACTACTCCAATGGATTCCTCCCTGCCAACCACCAGGCAACTATGTTTTCCGTTGAAGGCAATCCTATCGAAAACCTGGTTCCCGCGGACAAAGACACACGGGTTCAGCGTGCCAAACTCGCATTGCTGCAACGACGTGACCACGACTTCTCCAGCCAATTAGGTGGTAACGATGCCATTGATTCCGCTATTCGAAACTACGAACTTGCGTACCTGATGCAAAGCAGAGTCCCGGACGTCCTGAATCTCGCGAATGAGACCCGTAATACCCACCGCCTCTACGGAATCGATTCCAAGGTGAAATCACAACAGTTGTTTGCAATCCAATGTCTCCGTGCCCGGCGGCTTGTTGAATCCGGAGTACGATTTGTAGAAATCACTTGTGCCCCGGGCGCTTCTAATGGCACCTGGGACCAACACGGTGATCTCAAAAAAGGCCATGAGAAAAACGCGCTCGATACCGACCAGTCCGTCACCGCCCTGATCAAAGACCTGAAAGCACGTGGGATGCTCGATGAAACACTGGTAGTTTGGGCTGGTGAATTTGGACGCACTCCTCACGCTGGAAAGCCGGACGGTCGTGATCATCACCCGGAAGGATTTACCATCTGGATGGCAGGTGGAGGCATCAAAGGAGGAACGACTTACGGCAATACCGACGAAGTCGGCCTCCATGCCGTGGAAAATATTACCACCTTCCATGACATGCATGCCACAATGTTACATCTACTGGGCCTGGACCACGAAAAGCTCACGTTTCGATTCGGTGGCCGCGACATGAGTCTTACAGATGTCCACGGTCGAGTTGTACATGACATCCTGATCTGATGGGATGCACGGTTATCTCCTGTTAAGCTGTCTCATCGTTTCAATGAAGATCGTTGATATCCAAACGGTGTGGCTGATCACAGGAATCAAACTTGGTCTGACTGACGAAAAAACTCCCTGATTCCGGATACCGTTTTCGTTTTTCAGGAGACATGTTTTCGGTTGCTGTCGTGACTATCAACTGTACTTTTTTACGGTAATTCCATAAAAGCGGACAGGTTACCTGAGGAGCTCCAGGTACCTTCCAGGTGGCTTGATGTTGACCGGTAACCAAACTGTATTGCCGAACTTCACCATGAGAAACTTCATGCGGATTGTAGAACGCGATAATGACACTTTGTCCGTCAGGAGTTGAAACCATTCCATCGGGAAAACCTTCCAGTTTTCTCAAATCCAACACCACTTCTGACTCTGACAACTGACCTTTCTGTATGTCGAATCGATAACGCACGACCTGTTTGGTTGGAGAATCAATATCCCAGATGTTCCACTGCTGACCTTCTTTCTGTATCACTTTGCCATTAGAACAGATCTGATCCTTTCGAAGTTGCCAGAGTTGTCTGTCCTTCAAACGCCAGAAATAAAGACCCGCAATGGCCTTTTGAATTTTAAGGTCTTTAGCACCGAAAATAACTCCTTCCGGAAACACCATCCCGTCATTGATGATGGTACCTCTGCCGCCACAGCTGATTTCTTCGCTGAGAACCTGACTGGTACCGGTAGGGAAATGGATTAACTGCAGACAACGTTCCATCCCAACAATGAAATAATCGGGGTCTGTCGTTGGAAACGCAAAACCAGGTCGACCAGATAATTTCAGTGTTTCATTTTCCATACTCTCCACATTCAACCGGTTCAGCGATCCGCACTCGGATCGCTCTCCATGTTGAATGCTGACCCAACTGAAGATCCCTGGAAGAACACTGACAGGTCCTTCCGGAAGGTAACCAAGATCTGACTGACCGGGAGACCACAACCGTTCCATAGACTGGGGGTGTACTACTTCACACATGGGAATATTTTCTTTCATTCGATGTCATATGGATGCTACTCGCTATCCCATACTTGGTCTGTTACATCCGTCCTATTACCTGTCCTGCCAGGAATTACCTCACACACAACCGATCCAACATTAACCAGGCCACTAAAATAACGTTCCTGATTGCCAACCGTTTATCCAAATCATGTCCACTCCATCGATGAGTTGAAATCCTGAAAACAAGATGTTTCAAACCACAAGACAAGGCATAATACCATTGCGACAGACCATTTTTCATCTGTTTATTGTTTCCGGAAAACATACATCCTCGATTGAGTTGTTCCTCGCATAAAATTACAATGTAACTGGTTGTTCTCGTATTCCCTACTGCTGTGAGAAGGAACCACTTTATCATGCAATCAGGCTGGCAATATCTCCTGATTTTATCGGCCATAACGGGACTGCTCGCCCTTGCCGATTCCGTCCATGCAGAATCCCCGCAAGTATATCCTGAAAAAGTCCTGCTCATCGGCCCGGAATCAACCCAACAGTTACTCCTTATCAGCCGAAACGACGATCGTCATAGTGACCTTACTCAGCAGGCAGCATATGTTCCGAAAGACGACCGCATCATTTCGGTTACCCAATCCGGTCGGATCGTGCCCCGCGCAGAGGGAACCACTTCCCTGGAAATTCGAATCCAGGAAACATCCCTGTACATTCCCGTAACCGTTTCAGGACTTCAGACCCCCGACCCGGTCTCCTTTCAGGATCAGATCCTCCCCATTCTGACAAAAGCCGGTTGTAATTCCGGTGGATGCCACGGGAAGGCCGAAGGACAAAATGGTTTTAAACTAAGTATTTTTGGTTTTGATGCGGATGCCGATTACGATGCGATTGTCAAAGAAGGACGAGGGCGTCGCATTTCCCGCGCTTCCCCTGCTCACAGCGTGCTCCTTCGAAAGGCCACTGGCAAATTGCCACATGGAGGAGGAAGAAAGATCCTCCAGGGAAGTTTGTGGTATCGGATGATCCACCGATGGATCGCCGAAGGCGCGCAAATAGACAATGCCACA
>CAXEIY010000066.1:0-11158 GCA_963996245.1 uncultured Planctomycetia bacterium
GAATGGGGCCAGTAAAACTTAGGGCAAGTGTTGTTAGCAGATCGTCAGCAATACCGTTTGCAAGTTTGGCGATTACATTGGCAGTAGCTGGAGCAATGCAAAACAGGTGTGCACGCTCAGCCAGAGCAATATGTTCACCTTTAAAGTGTTCCTGTGGTTGAAAGAGAGATTGGTATACGGGTTGACCGGTCAGGGCTTCGAAGGTGGTTGCTCCTATAAAATGCTTTGCGTGGGCGGTCATGACGACGGTACAACGCATGTCAGCCTGCACACATCGACTTACAAATTCAGCTGATTTGTAAGCCGCAATCCCACCACTGATTCCAATCAGCAATTCAGGGGTTTGCATCGAAGACCACTCGCTAAAGGTGGGGGAGGATTCCCGTGTTCGCTTACAGCTGATCCAGGATAGTGCCTGGTTCCGTTCGTTCTTCTGCAATCACAAGTTGCCCGCTCTGATCCAGGTAAATCTTGTCATTTTCAATCTCTGCCAGTACGACGGCCATTACATCGTTGGTTTTTAGCTCCACGAGTGGTCTGGCCCCGGCGTTGAGAGCTACCATACGTTTTTGAATGAGTGTCGAAAGTTTAAAGCGGCCACCCACTTTTTTTACGATATGTTCTTCTTTTAACGCTTCTCTCATGAACTTGTATCTCCCACGGATTGAAGGATATTTCGTATCTCATCTACGGCACGTTCAATATCGTCGTTGACGACCTGATAACGATAATGATGGGCTAAGCGGAGTTCCTTTGCAGCTGTTTTCAGACGGTCCTGAAGCGTTTCCTCGTTTTCTGTTGCCCGTTTGCGGAGTCGTCTTTCATATTCCTCCATAGAGGGTGTTTTCAGGAAGATCGTTACCGCATCAGGATAATCCGTATGTAGGGTTCTGCAACCTTGAACATCTATTTCCAATATTACCCACTGACCCAGTGCCAGTCGATGCTCCACTTCGCTACGTAAGGTTCCGTAATAGTTTCCAAAAAGCTGGACCCATTCCAAAAAGTCTCCCTGATTACATTTTTGCTCAAACTCCTCTCGACTCAGAAAATAGTAATCCAGGCCGTCCACTTCTCCGGGCCTAGGTGGGCGGGTACAGGCAGAGGTTGCCAAGGTAAGAGGTACCGGTGAATGAGCCAGCAACTGTCTCAAAACGGTACCTTTTCCACTTCCACTGGGACCCGATAATATGACGAGGCTACCCTGTACGAATTTCTTGTCTACCATCCTTGCCAATGATGACGAATTAGGAAGTTTATTTTAGAGTATTATTCGACGTTTTGTACGAGTTCACGAATTCTATCTATACAGCCCTTGATTTCAACGACACGTTGACCGATTTCAACGTCATTTGCCTTGGAACCGATGGTGTTGGTTTCACGTACCATTTCCTGACTGATAAATTCAAGCTTGCGCCCTTCACTGTTTGGTTCGGACAATGCGAGAGAGAATTGATCGAGATGACTTTGTAAGCGGATGATTTCTTCCCGTATATCACAGCGTTCGGCAAAAAATGTAAGTTCCTTAATCAAGGACTCCTGCTGAAGAGGGATATCGTAATCAGGCAATAGCGATTGGATACGTTCGTGCAGGCGATGCCGATAATCTTCGATTACGTTTGGAGCGCGCAACTGGATGTTGTCTAGCTGTTCTTTTATTTGGCTACAGTTGGAGGCTAGCTCTTCTGTCATGCACTGTGCTTCCTGCAGACGCATTTTCTGAACTTTTTCCATTGCATCGGAAACACTGGATTCAAGCAGCGCCACCAGTTCTTCTGTTCGTTCTTCACGAGGGGGTGCTTCTCGGATGATGCCACGAACCATTAACAATTGTGCGAGAGAAATAGGGGTTGTATCTCCTAAAGTCTTACGGATTTGTTCGAGCTGTTTCCAATAACTGACCAGTGCCGTTTCATTGATTGCGAAATCATCCTGTTGAACCTTGTTCACAATGTTAAAAACAACCTGTACGGTTCCACGTCGTATCTGATCTCGTATGATCGATTCGACATGGGGTTCAAATTGCGAAAAGTTATCGAGACCTTTGATATGAATTCTGAGATTTCGGTGATTAAGCGTGCGGATTTCAACATGTATGCTGACATGTTCATTTTGCGAGTTCGAGTCGCCAAAGCCGGTCATACTGGAAGGCACCGTTACATTTTCTCCGGAAGGAATGCGGATGGTCTCTGTAGGGGGTAGTACAGGAGGGTTAGGGCGAGTGTTCAAGTAAAGACGATTTTATACCGGGCCGGCTTACTTGTCGGGTGTTGTTTCTGATGGGGAATCGACGGATGTATCACTCGATTTACCTGTTTCGGAAGCGGCTGATTTTTCGGATGATGTATCGGAGGCTTCGGAACTTGATCCTGTTTCCTCCATTACATTGGTCTCACCCGCGGAATCAGCGTCTTCAGTTAGATCATTATCGGGTTTATCTACCGGGGCAGATGCATCAGAAGATACTGGCAAGTTTGGTGCAGTATACAAGGTGTCCGGATTTTGATTGCGCGCAGAAATGACCGTAAGGATAGCTAGGACAAACCAGAAAACGGAGACACCAACGGTGATTTTCATCAGGGTGTCGCCAGCGCGTGTGCCAAATGCACTGTGTCCACCCATGCCACCAAAGGCACCGGCTAACCCTCCTCCTTTACCACGCTGGATCAGAATGAGAAGGATGAGGAACAGGGCACACAGCCCCATAGCAATAAAACCCAAAGTCGTCCACATGATAAGGTTACCATAACATGGCGGGATAGAAGCAAAGTGACCATTCACACGGTCCGGTGTAACACTTTAATTCTCTGTTAACTGTCTTGAATCAACGCATCAATAATACCGATGAAACTGTCTACGTAAAGACTGGCTCCTCCCACTAACGCTCCGTCAACATTGGTTCGACTCATCAACTCACCTGCGTTTTCAGGTTTCACGCTACCACCATAAAGGATTCGAACCAGCTCCGAAGAGTCGGTATTATATCGTTCCGTGATCAGTTTGCGTAGATGAGCATGGGCTTCTTCTGCCTGATCTGGGGTTGCCGTTTTTCCTGTTCCAATGGCCCAAACGGGTTCATAAGCGACTGTTACAGAGCGGAGTTGTTCCTCAGAAACGTCGGTCAATCCCGCGAATAGCTGCTGCTCGAGTATCGTTTCAGTTTGGCCATTATTGCGTTGTTCCAGCGTTTCTCCAACGCAGAGCACAGCCAAAAGTGAGGTATTGAGGGCGGCATGGACCTTTTGATTGATCAGTGAGTTGGATTCTCCGATGATATGACGTCGTTCACTATGGCCAATAAGGACAAAACGACAACCCAAATCTGAAATCATTTCACTACTGACTTCGCCAGTATAGGCTCCCTCTGGTTGGTGATACAGGTCCTGTGCTCCCAATTGGACCTGAGAATCCTTGAGAGTCGATCCAACTGCGTCAAGGTAAGGGAAAGGTGGACAAACAAGCACTTCTGCATGTTCAGTGTTCCTGGTGTGGTCTCGAATACCTCCTGCCAGCGTAACCGCTTGTTCACGCGTGGTATTCATTTTCCAGTTACCGGCAATCAGAGGCCTCTTCATACTGATGTATCCGATGGGGCTGGAATGACTTTACCAAAAAGTTCTGTGAGACTTCGAATTTGTTTCATGACAGCCGTGTATTGCTCAGGCAGTAATGCCTGGGGCCCATCTGAAAGTGATTTTTCAGGTTGACAATGCACCTCGATATGGATGCCATCGGAACCAGCTGCGACACCGGCCAATGCCATCGAGGGGATCAGGTCCGGACGTCCCGTTGCATGACTTGGATCCACAATTATGGGAAGGTGACTTTCACTTTGAATGTTGGGGACGGCGCTGAGATCGAGGACGTTACGGGTAGAGTTGTCGAAGCTGCGTATACCCCGTTCACAGAGGATGACTTTTTCATTGCCATTGGAAAGGATGTATTCCGCGGACATGAGTAAATCTTTAATGGTAGCGCTCAGGCCCCGTTTGAGCAGGACCGGTTTTCGAGTTTGTCCTACTTCACTAAGAAGATTGAAGTTTTGCATGTTTCTGGCACCAATCTGAAGCATATCGGCATAACGCTCGACAAGTTCAACTTGGCGAGGATCCATGACTTCTGTGACGACTGGAAGATTCAGTTGCTGCCCAACAGATTGTAGAATTTTCAGACCATCTTCGGCCAGGCCTTGAAAGCTGTAAGGGCTGGTGCGTGGCTTGAAAGCACCTCCTCGGAGGATGTTAGCACCACTGTTTTTCACAGACTCTCCGATTTCAAGTAAAACCTCCTCACTTTCAATAGCGCAGGGACCTGCAATCATGGCGAGATTGCCACCCCCTATGGTAAGGGACCCAACCTCTATAAGGGTATCGTCAGGATGCCATTCCCGACTGGCACGCTTGAAGGGTTTCAGAATGGGAACAACGCTTTCGATTCCGGGCATCGCGGTCAGAGGCGCGTCACGCAATTGTTCTTCATCTCCAATGACACCAACTATGGTTCTCTGGACTCCTTCACTGAGGTTGTATTCAAATCCCATACCTTCGATCAATTCCATCAATCCGTCGAGTTGTTCTTTTGTGGCATCAGGTTTAAGGACAATGATCATGGCGGTCTCGTTAAAGATGAAGCTCAGAATTACGACTTTCTGCTAAATCAGCTGATACAGAGAAGATAGGCCGGTCCTCGTGTCAAAAGCAGTTGCGGTTCCAGACTTGAGGTAGGGCAAGGTCTCGCTATCGGGTATTAGTCCTGTCATGCAACGATCATGCAAAACTTGATGAGATATTAAAAGAGGGATTTTGTCAGATGTATGGTGAGATGACCTTTGTGGTGTCAAAAAACAGCATTTTCGTCTCAGGGAACCACTTGACTCTTAACGCGGTCATACTGCCTATTCGATAGGATCGCTTGCCGGATAAGAGCCGAGAACAACGAGACGTTCCGTTTTGCGTTCCAGTGATGTTAGCGATCGCTTCACTTTCGCATCCCGCTCATGTCCCTCGAAGTCGACGAAAAAAAGGTAATCGGATGTGGTACCACGGATGGGGAAAGACTCGATCCAAGTGAGATTCACCTTATTACGCTTAAAAACCGTTAAGGCATCAGCAAGGGATCCAGGCCGGTGTGAAATGTTAAACATAATAGCGGTTTTGTCACGTCCCGTACGATCTCCAGCTTGCTTGCCTATGACGGCGAATCGAGTAACATTGCTGGCGTTGTCTTCGATGTTTTCTGCAATAATGTCCAGCCCGTAATGCAGTCCTGCCTGTCTGCTTGCAACGGCAGCAGCTCCCGGTTTGTCGCGGGCTAACTGCGCGGCCGTTGAAGTACTGGTCACTTCATGGATACGAGCTTGAGGAAGATTCTTAGCCAGCCAGTTCCGGCATTGTGAAAGTGCCTGAGGTCTGCTGTACACTTCCGTTACATCAGATCGGGAACACTTGGCCAGCAAATTGTGATGAATCGGGAGACGCACTTCAGCGCAAAGTTTCAGTGGCAGTCTGGTGAAAGTATCCAGCGTGTCTGCAACACGCCCATCGGTTGAATTTTCAATCGGAACCAGTCCATATTCAACATGCGCTCGGTTGATTTCCTCAAAAACAGCCGAGATGCTGCCGACTGGAATATGGTCAACACTATCACCGAACTTTTCAAGCGAAGCGAGATGGCTGAAGCTGTAGGGGGGACCTAAATAGGCCACTCGCAGGGCCTTATCCCGTTCAAGGGATCGTGATCCACTTATCAACTCTCGAAAGATCGATCTCAGGGCTCGGGTTTGAAGCGGTCCCTTGTTACTGTCGGAAATCTTTCCCAGCACCTCTTCTTCGCGGCCTGGAGCATAGCAATCCTGTCCTGAATCGTCTTTTAGTTTTCCGATTGTGATCGCCAGCTTAGCGCGATTGTTACACAGTTTCAGTAATTCTCGGTCAAGCTTGTCGATGCTGGATCGCAAGGACGCCAGTGAAGGTGTCGATGCTCGTGATTTACGTGTTGTCTTGGTTGTTTTTTTCCGGGCCATTAGCGTACGATCTTGTTCAATAGCAACTTCGTGGGTGCGTTTCCTGATTGCTTGTCTTCATTAAGCTTTATAGTGGCTTAGGTCCTGCATTGTCAAGCGCCTAGAGAAGTTTGCTTCGGTACGGAATGCCCGGCTGGCTATCAGTCTGTATAACTACTGCGAATTCACCTTACCGGATCAGGCATACAGGATAGGGGAGTGCCAAAATGGCAGTCATTATTGGGTTCAGGAGTAGCCTATAATAGGTGCTTATAGTGGTTATAAAGCAAGTTATACAAAATACTTATGTCATTGTTGGTCGGGGTTGGCATACGCTTTGCAATGATTATCCTGTGGAATGCATAGACCGGGATAAGCATAAACAGCGAAAAGGAACCATTTTTTATAAGAGTGAGCCTCGATAAATATCCGGATTCGATTGATACGGATTACGAGAAAAGTTGATCCAAAACATTCAGAATGAGTGGTTTTAGTTTTGAGGAGTTCTGAAATGGACAGAACAAGAAAGGGGTGTGTCCGTGGCTAGTGGAGAAAAAATCATTGGGATCGATCTTGGAACCACCAATTCGGTCGTTGCCGTTATGGAAGGTGGCGAAGCCAATGTCATCGCAAATCAGGAGGGTAGTCGCATTACCCCCAGCGTTGTTGCATTGACCGACAAAGATGAAGTTTTGGTTGGAGAACCTGCCAAGCGACAAGCCGTTACCAATCCCAAACGCACCATTTATTCGGTTAAGCGGTTTATGGGCAGGAGAGATGATGAAATCAGCGAAGAAGAAAAGATGGTGCCATATGAAGTAGTCGCAGAACCGGGGGAATTCGTTACGGTCAAGGCTGGTGAAAAAACGTACACACCACCGGAAATTTCGGCCATGATTCTGCGAAAGCTGAAGGAAGCAGCTGAAGCGTATCTGGGCCATAGGGTGAACAAAGCTGCGATTACTGTCCCGGCCTATTTCAATGACAGCCAGAGACAGGCTACTAAAGATGCCGGTCAGATTGCTGGCCTTGAAGTGGCACGTATTATCAACGAGCCGACTGCCGCCTCACTGGCTTACGGTCTCGACAAAAAGAACAATGAAAAGATTGCGGTTTTTGATCTGGGTGGTGGAACTTTTGATATTTCCATTCTGGACGTGGGAGATGGAGTTGTTGAGGTTCTGTCTACCAACGGAGATACCCACTTAGGAGGTGATAATTTTGACGAGATACTGGTCCATTATGTGGCCGAAGAGTTTCAGTCAGAAAATGATATTAACCTGCGCGAGGATTCGCTTGCTTTACAAAGGCTGAAGGAAGCCTGTGAAAAATGTAAGAAAGACCTGTCTTTCCAGCAGGAGGCGGAAATCAATTTGCCTTTCATCGCTCCTGGTTCAGGGTCCAGCGGACCTTTGCACCTGCAGATGTCGATTAACCGTGCGAAGTTGGAGCAGTTGACAGATCCTCTGATTGACCGTTGTCGACAACCTTCTCTCAAAGCACTCAGTGATGCCGGCCTGAAGCCCGCTCAAATTGACGAGGTAGTGATGGTAGGAGGACAGACACGGATGCCTCGTGTTCAGGAAATGGTCAAAGAAATCTTTGGTAAAGACCCGCATAAGGGAGTGAATCCGGATGAAGTGGTGGCTGTCGGTGCCGCCATTCAGGGCGCAGTGCTAGCGGGTGAAGTCAAAGATGTCTTACTTCTGGATGTTACTCCCTTGTCATTTGGAATCGAAACGTTGGGTGGCGTGGTAACCAAACTGGTTGAACGTAACACAACGATCCCTGCAGAGCGTAAGCAGACCTTTTCAACCGCAGCTGATAATCAGACTGCGGTAACGGTGCGTGTTTTTCAAGGTGATCGTGAGATGGCTGCGGATAACCGGCTTTTAGGCGAATTTAACTTAGAAGGGATTCCAGAAGCGCCTCGCGGAGTGCCTCAGATTGAAGTGGCATTCAACATTGATGCAAACGGTATTCTGAATGTCAATGCAAAGGATCTGGGTACCGGAAAAGAACAATCCGTCCGAATTGAACAATCCAGCGGATTGTCATCTGACGAGATTGATCGGATGCGCAAGGACGCTGAAATGTATGCTGAGGAAGATCAAGAACGTCGAAAACTGGTAGAAGCAAAAAACAATGCGGAAACGCGTGTTTATTCACTGGAAAAGTTGATTAAAGAACATGATGAAAAGCTTTCTGATGATGACAAACAAGCGGTTCAGTCTGCTATTGATCAGGTAAAGGAAAGTGCAAAAGGTGAGGATGCAGATGCAATCAATGCTGCGTTGGAGGCACTCGAACAAGCCTCACATGCACTGTCCAAGCATCTGTACGAAAATACAGAGGGCACGGAGGCTGCTCCAGGTCCTGAACAGACGACAGCGGGAGCGGCTGCCGGTTCTGATGATCAGCCAGACGACGTAATTGACGTCGATGCGGATGTTAAAGAATGAGATCGGGCAATCGCGAGTCTTGTGACGATCGGATCGGATGACTCTGAGTCCGGCTTTATGTTGCAGTGCGTTCTTTCTGCTTGAGATCTTGAAGTCCTGAAATCGGTTTGCGGAGAGCGTACGCGCAGGTTCTGCGACTGTATTCTAGATCGACAAAAACGACATCGATAAGGGAGGATGACGATATGTTAAGATTCGAAAAATTAACGGTGAAAGCGCAAGAGGCGCTTCAGGAATCACAGGCGCTGATGCAGCAACGCGAAAATGCTTCACTGGAGACACTGCATCTGCTCTGGATCCTTCTGGGGCAACAGGAAGGGGTGGTTTCTGCCGTATTGAAAAAAGTGGGTGCAAATATTCCACAGTTAACACGTTTAATCGAAGCGGAACTGGATCGACTGCCGCGCGTTCAGGGTAGCACTTCACAGACCAGCATGAGTCAAAGCATGCAGGAAGTGTTGAATCATGCGCAACAGCAGGCGGATCACATGAAAGATGAATTCGTCTCTACAGAACATATGTTGCTAGGGTTGTTGGGTGAGGACCGTAAATGTCGCGAGCTGTTCGGATTGTGCGGTGTGGATGAAAACGAGGTGCTGCAAGCATTGCAATCGATCCGAGGAGGACACCGTGTGATTGATCAGAATCCCGAAGATAAATATCAGGCGTTGGAACGTTACGGTCGTGATTTGGTGACCCTTGCACGACGTGGAAAACTGGATCCGGTTATCGGAAGAGACCATGAAATTCGTCGTGTTATACAGATTTTATCACGACGAACGAAGAACAATCCGGTTTTGATAGGAGAGGCCGGTGTTGGCAAAACCGCTATTGCAGAAGGATTGGCCCAACGTATCGTCAACGAAGATGTTCCCGAAAGTCTCAAGAAGAAGAATGTCGTCGCACTGGATATGGGGGCCTTAATTGCCGGCGCAAAATACCGAGGGGAGTTTGAAGACCGGTTGAAAGCGGTTTTACGTGAGATTGATGCGAGTGACGGTCAGGTAATTCTGTTTATTGATGAATTGCATACGGTCGTTGGTGCGGGTGCAGCAGAAGGTGCTATGGACGCTTCCAATTTGTTGAAACCGGCACTTGCGCGAGGAGAACTCCATTGTGTTGGAGCGACCACGCGTGACGAATACCGCGCACATATTGAAAAAGATCCAGCACTGGAAAGGCGTTTTCAGCCGGTTGTGGTAGGAGAACCGAGTGTGGAAGACACCATCGCCATTCTTCGTGGACTCAAGCACCGTTATGAAGTGCATCATGGAATTCGAATTACCGACGCGGCGTTGATCGCAGCGGCAACGTTGTCACACCGTTACATTGCGGATCGCTTTCTTCCGGACAAAGCAATTGATCTGATCGATGAATCGGGTAGTCGGTTGCGCACGGAAATTGATTCCATGCCCGTCGAACTGGATACCATTTGCCGAAGAATTATCCAGTTTGAGATTGAAAAAGAAGGGCTGAAGAAAGAGACGGATGCACACAGTAAAGAACGTTTGCTGGGGTTAGAGCGACAGCTGGCTGATTTAAAGGAAGAGAAGACCGGTCTGGAGTCACGATGGCAGCGTGAGAAAGAGGTCATAGACGGCTTACGTACATCGACAGAGAAAATAGAAAAGGCGCGTATCGAGCTGGAACAGGCGACTCGAGAAGGTCGTTTGGAGCAAGCCGCGGAGTTACGTTATGGGACAATTCAGGAACTTCAACAGGAAGTGGATGCTTATCAGGAATCACTAGCGGAAATTCAAGAAGAAGGAAGTTTGCTTCAAGAAGAGGTTGTTTCTGATCACGTAGCCCAAATTGTATCCTCCTGGACGGGTATCCCGGTTGCTCGAATGATAGAAGGTGAGAAAGAAAAACTGCTCCAGATGGAAGATCGAATGCATGAGCGTTTGATAGGTCAGAATGATGCCGTTGATGCCGTGTCTAATGCCGTGCGTCGCGCACGGGCGGGCCTTCAAGATCCGGATCGCCCCTTGGGTTCCTTTTTGTTTCTGGGGCCAACGGGTGTGGGGAAGACCGAGCTATGCAAGGCATTGGCTGAATTTTTGTTTGATGACGAACAGGCTATGGTGCGTCTGGACATGAGTGAATTCATGGAACGTCACACGACCAGTCGTTTGATTGGTGCACCACCTGGATATGTGGGTTATGAAGAGGGCGGAAGATTGACTGAGGCGGTTCGTAGACGTCCCTATTGCGTACTGTTGTTGGATGAAATCGAAAAAGCACATCGAGATGTATTCAATGTGCTGCTGCAGCTACTGGATGATGGACGGTTAACGGACAGTCATGGCCGTACGATTGATTTCAGAAATGTTATCGTGATTATGACATCAAATCTTGGAAGCCAGCAAATTATGGAAATTGGTCGTTCGAATGGCAGTAAGGAGCAGGTGGATCAAGCTGTTTCTGAGGTGGTTCGCGATGCGTTTCTGCCCGAATTTATCAATCGAATTGACGAAATAGTGGTGTTTGATTCACTTGGGGAAAAAGAAATAGAAAAGATCGTAGACCTTCAGTTGGAACGGCTGCGCGATCAATTAAAAGAGCAAAACTATCAGCTCAAAATAGAGGATCGTGTAAAAGTACAGCTTGCGGAAGAAGGGTACGACATGCTTTATGGAGCACGTCCGTTGAAACGTGTGATTCAGCGGCGGATTCAAAATTTTCTGGCAAACGA
>CAXEIY010000067.1:0-20481 GCA_963996245.1 uncultured Planctomycetia bacterium
ACGGATCGACTTCATCGTTGCTGTCGTAGGCAAAGGGCTTCCAGCCCACAGGTATCTTTCCACCAGATGTCTTGATTTTCCACTTTTGCTTCGCATCCCATTTGCCGTCCACTCGGCGGCGTAGAAGGAACGGATCGACTTCATCGTTGCTGTCGTAGGCAAAGGGCTCCCAGCCCACAGGTATCTTTCCACCAGATGTCTTGATCTCCCAGTGCTGCTTGGCGCCAATCTTATCTTTCGCGTTTAGTATACAAACTCCTCCAATCAGGAGGGCAGTCGCTGCCGTTAGACCTACGGTGCGTAATCTCATCTTTATGGCTCCCGTGACTTTGTTTGGCTTGCTGTGTTACCCAGGATCCGGTAACTCGATCAATGAGTCAGCCTCCGTCTGCGGCGGCGGCATCGGCAGGACTTAAAATGCTGATTGTCATGTTGATCGGTAGTGAGTCTGGAAAATTTAATCCTTCCAGGGATGTTGAATCTGCGGCCAGTATTTGGAGAAATCAAAATTGGGGCTGTTGTCCAGGTCATGGCATTTTTGCGTACAGAAATTGTCTCTTTTTGTTTGCCGATCAAGACTCATGACGTTTCGATAGTTGGGTTCGGTTTCTGCTTCTTCCGCCTCGACATGGAGACTTCCGGGACCATGACAATTTTCGCATCCATTGCCAACCAAATGGGGTGTTTTTTCGATATTCTGAAAGCCTGATTTCCAGGGGAGCACTTCCTGTTGTCGCCAGCCAGTACTGTGACAGGTGATGCATTCCGGGTCAAAAACATGCTTCTCTTTGATAACCATTGCAGTTGCCTTGCTGTGTTTCGATTCAAGCCATTTCCGATAGGAACGCTTGTGACAGCTTCCACACTTTTCAGATCCCACAAAGGTTGCCCCTTCGGGGTGACTTCTTGCCTGTTCATAGAGACCTGAAATAACGTCTCTTTCACGCAGCGTATCCTGATACAGTTCAATACGTTTCTGCATCCGTTCCGTGGGTTCCCAGGCCTCATTCAGTTCAATTAATTGATAACGTAATTTTGGATCCTGGTCACCAAAGTAACCCACGACTCCGACATGCATTCCCTTGTGACCAACCTGCAGTACCATACTATTCCCTATCCAGCGAGGGTCGGTTGCCGGGGCATCTCCTCCTCCAGTACAGACCACCAAGTCAAACTGTGGAAATTGCTTAATGAGTTCTTCGGTTTCTTCGAAATGCGCATGAGAAAGCAGGATGTTCAAGTCGGTTTGCTGGAGGTTCTGCATCACCGAATCGAGAACGTCTGCCGGCTCTTTCCAGGTGATGTCTTCGTGGCTGGCTTTAAGCGAAGAACGCTTTCCGTAAACCGAAGTGATCCCGATTTTTCGGTTGCCCTGTTCAACCATGCGCCAAGCGCGAGGAACGTCTTGCTGGTCAAAGAAATTCAGATTAGCTGATACAAGTGCAGGAGGGTCTTCCACTGCGCTCAGGGCAAACAGATGAGTTGGTCCGAAACGCATTTCTTCAGGTCCTATGGCAATGGCTTCGTATCCCATTTCACGCATGGCATCAATGGCGACGGCCTGTTTGATCTCCGTCTGGACACTCATTCTGTCATCTGTAAGTCCACCAAGATCGAGTCCGAAAAGCGGCCATTTGTGGCCCAGTTTCAGATCGGCTACCAGGGCATCACGACGGGCCAGTCCGCCTTTACGGCGTTCCGTACAGCCGCAGGGTTCGAGGTATCCGTGTTGTTCACCGGAGACAAGAATAGCGAATTCGGGTCCTGGTTCGTCCCAGCCACTGAACGGAGCCTGGGAATCGAAGAAAAGTTCCAGTGTGTCGTCAGAATCGGTGTCGTCCGTGGCTTCAGGCTGGCATCCTGATAACAGCAAGGTGGATAGAAGCAGCCATACAATCCGGGCACCAGTGCGAGTAAAAAACGGTGTAGCCAATAGATAATCCAGGCAGAAGATGCGGGGTTCGGCAAAAGGGGATGCAGTCATGTCTGCATTCCAGAAGATAACAGGAGGAAGAGTATCTAATCCCGTACGACAAATGCTGCAAGCAGGATGAGTTCCTTTTCCTTGGGATGATCGGTTTCAAGAATAATTCTACCTACATCCGGATCACCCTGTTCATTGGTTCGGCTACCGATGTAGTTACAGGCGGGAGTTCCCGGTGGTATCGATACTTCAACGCGATACTGAGAAAAAGTATCACTTGATTTGACGAGTTGAGTTGCGACTTCAAGAAATTCCGGATACTTGCTTTTCACTCTTGGTTTGATGTCTTTGCCGTAACCACGGACAAACATGTTCAGTGCCACCTTCTTGCCGATTGCTTTGGGGACACTTTCCATTTTCACAAGCCAACGTTCTTGCTCAAAGGACTGAGGAGGGCCGAAAAATTCAATACCTCCCGTTAATCGTCCGTGTACTTTTAGAGGGAATGTTTCACGGTTTTCCACATTGGTGTGTATCGTGATCGTCTCGAAAAATCGCCCCAGAGGCATTCCTTCCTTGAGGCTAAGGTCCAGTTCCCAGACTTGTTCAAGATCTTCATAGCCGCTGAGGTCTCGCAATCGACGGATGGATTCAGGTGAAGCCGGATTCTGTTTCCATGTAAAATGCGGTGAGGTGGATTCAATGTCAAGAATCTCGAATTGTTCTTTTGTGGCAGAGGCGATCACAATCGTTTCTTTAGGACTGGTATCAATGGACGTGTCAGGAAAAGCGACAATTGGAGGAAATACCATGAGATAATCACGTACCTTACCTTTAATTACGAACTTAATAGTTCGGTTCCCACGATCATTCGTTCTGATTTCTGCGGTTTCCCGATAATCTTCGACATTTCCTGTTTTGGTTTTCCATGCCAGCTTAACCGCCACTCGTTCTCCAGGTTTTACGAAACCACCTTCCTCAAGTGAACTGATCGTGCATTCACAGGTGGTTTCACCCTTTTTTAATTCCAAGTCACCCGTCCCGGTGTTTTCAATGTAAAAACTGTATTCACCGTCGGTGAGGATATCCATCATTCCGAAGTCGTGGGTCGTTTCGCTTACGGTTGCCGATGGTTGAGGGGCAGAGGTGGGAATGAGTTCAGGCCAGCTCCGATCGACATCCTCAAGATACTCGACTTTGGTGCGGCCCTGCCCGGCAGCAACTAATCCGATCTCATCTGAAAACATCATGAGGCATCCGACAAGGACAGCCAGTAAAAGGACGACGGTGACAGGCCACAACAGATTTCTCATGTGCGTTAACTCCCTCAGCACTCCAGTTACTAAACATCATTGCGCTGAATTCCATTCTAATATTCGTGACGGTCGGGTCAACAGTCAGACGAAGAGGAATGTTTTTTGTAAAGATACAGGACTGACTGTTTTCTGATATTATCAACCAAACGATCAGATAATTGTGCAGAACTCGAGATAGCGTAAGGGAGAAACGCGTTGGACGGATGGTCGATTGCGGCAATTGGATCGTTGGCAGTAGTTCTGACCTTTCTGGCTTTTCAGTTGGGTTCCAGGACAATGGATAGGATTCGGATTCGATCTGCCCAGGATGAGTTTCAAAAGAGACGTACCCATTTCCAGTCCGTGTTTTTCGAAACGATGGCCATTTCTGGTAAGCCAAGAGGTTTGCGGTGGATGGGGTGCCAGTGGGATGAGTCGGTGCGTTACTTACCCATCAGCGGACGTCATTCCTTAACGGCGGTAATAGGGGTGTGCATCCGATTTGAATCGGAAGTAGATGGAGCAATGGAAGATGTGCCTGCGGTGAATCAGGAAAAATACGGTTGTGCTCTATTTCATTTTCTAGATGGGAAGTGGCATACTGGAAGAGTGCTTTTTAATCTGAGCCCTCAGCAGGTTCCCGATGATCTCAGCAACTTTGCGAATTGACTGGTGATGTGCTATCCGTCTTTTGGAGAGCTGTGCCAGTGCGCGTCTATTAATCTTGCTGTTTCTGGAAGATCGACCAGGATCGCTTGTTTGTGTTTTCCCCAGACCCACTGAGGGATGGATGCAAGTTTGATTACGTACGTATGTTCCCGCTCGTTTGGATGCAGTGCGAATTCCAATCTCCAGCCACGTTCAGCCTGTTGGTCCTGAGCAATTTTCCAGCCCATGAAAACACGAGAATCAATTCCCGATGGATAATGAATATCGAGCTTAATAAGGTCGGTATTTTCGGGGTTTTCCGGAAGATGGAGTTGGTAAAGATGTCCGGTCCGTTCTCCTGTATGTGATGCAGCAATCAAAGAGGGGGATGCCTCGAAACGTATTTTCCGGGATGCTGATCCATCGGTCTTAGAAAAGATTGCGGGGGCGAACAGAGATTCACCAAAATACGGAAGGAAGGCAAGTCGCATCCGTCGGGGAACACTATCCATCCACGGCCACTGGTGAGGTTCAGTATGGGTTGATGAATCCGAGTTTGTGGCACGTCGCATGACGACATAGCCGCTGAATGCAAACTCCGGTGTGAATTGCTGCAGTAGATGTTCCATCACATAATGGAAGCGCGCAGATACCGGTATGCCATCGACCACCCCCTGGTCCACCGGAACAATGACCATGTCGGTGTTGGGCAGTTGTTGAATGATCTGGGCCTGATCCTGGGGACTGACAGCATCGTAGCCGTAGTAAAAACGGCCAGGTGCCGCGCGGTCGTAGAGGAAATGCGCACTGAAAGCATCACTTAGGTCAATCAGAGTATCTTCGGGGCTGCTGTGCTTCAGAATATAGGAGCCCATTTCATCGAGAAAACTGGCATGTGAGATAGCACCTCCCCAATGGGGAATATCGTGCAGGCGACCCAGCATGGATTGAGGACTCATTTTGAACTGATCGCGTTTTGCGTAATCTCTCACTCGCATCCCGATAAAATAAATTGCAGGAGCGATCATGATCACTATCAGAACGAGGCCCGTTACTTTCCACATGGCCATCTGCAGTGAAAGACGATTAAGGTTGTTGGAGTTGGCGTTATATTGCCCAGAGGTGACAGAGAAGGGAGTGAGCCAGGGAATTCGCTTCAGCATGAACAGCAGCAAGGGAACGTGAAGCAGCGCTCCATAGGCTGCATGCTGGCCATCGGATCTTTCTATGGCACTTACAAAGAAAAGAAAACTCGCTGCGGTTAAAGCAATTAACTGTACATCAAATCGAGAAAACCGGAAACGAGATACGGCATAGCCGATTCGGACACAGGCTGCCAGCGTAATGAGTGGCGGTAAATAGAAGTACAGTCCGCATACCCACAGCACAAGCGTTTGTTCGGGGGTTACCCAGGCCGCTCCCAGGAAGAGCTTCATCAGTGCCGCCGTAAACCAGAGAAACAGACCTGCGCTGGGTTCAGTCCAATGATAACGACTGGCTAGTTCGTTTAGTGTGAGAGGAAACATTTCGCCATTCCACGAACTATGAATCGCTAGAATTTTGTAGTGGTATTGGAAAAAGGCTATGAGCGCTTCGTGAGTCACCAGATAGACAATTAGGGGTAACGCACCAAGTAACATGCCTGCACTGAAAGCGAATACAGTTTGCAGGGTAGTTCGAAAAGAGAACCCTTCCGTAAAGGGCAGTACTACAACGATGGTCACGAAAGAACCAAGAGGTACGATGAAGCTTTGAAGAGGCCAGAGGGTCGCCAGTCCCACGCAAAGACCCGCCTGGAATATGACGGACCTCTTAGGCGACTGGATATGCCACAGCAGAAAAGCAACACTCAGTGCGGGCCAGGCATGACGAGTTGAAAAACCATGGTGGTCCACCGGCCAGTTGTTAAGAAATGGAGGCGCGAACATCAGTAGAGAGGCCAGACCCAGTCCGGCCAGAGATGGAAGAACCCTTCCCGTAGCAGCCAGACAGAGAAGATAGATGCAAACGGGCAGAAAAGGCGCTAACCATTGAGAGAATCGGTGGGCAGACTGTACCGTATTTTCTCCGTAGATGGTAAAGGCGGTGAGATGTTGTAAAACGCCATACCACAGTCCATACACACAATCATAATCTCGATACGGTATTTTTCCGTCCATCGATGCCTGTGTGTAGTTGAGTCTTGCGCCTTCGTGAAACGTGTCGAAAGGGGCGTCAAACCAAGCAACGAAAAAAAACAGACAATAAATACCAATACTAAGCAATAAGGTTATTTTCGGATTAAGCACATCTGTTTTTGCGGGTGTAGCGCTGCCGGTGTCTGTCGTGCCTGAATCTGCCTCTTTAGGATTCGAGTAATCGGGTACCCGTGATGCGATTCGGAACAATGGGAATCGAACAAAAGACAGGGCACAACACAGCGCGGTACAGGCATGGGCTGCCACGTAAAGTATTTTTTCACGTCGTTCGGAGTAGTTCCGAAAAGCAGGACTGCCTACGATGCCGTCTGCAGGATTGTGTTCATCAGGTAACACGAAAAACAGGATGAGCCAAACGATGAGGCTCATGCCTATACCCGTAATTCCGCGAATATAGATCTCCCGTAATGTCATCGTGTTACTCTGGTGAAAGTGGCATTCCAAATTCGCGGATCGTCCTGTGATTTATGGGCCCAGGGTCTGCTTACGATGTAGGGGCACATGTTCTGTTGTAAGGGTTCAGGATGTTTTGCGTGCAAGAAGAAGAATTCCCTCCGGTGCGGCTGGAAGCAGCATGCACAATAGTCGTTCGGGGATCCACTTTAAAGAGGATTGAGCTATCCGTTGCAGAAATCGATGATTAGGAGAATGGGCCAGTATTCCGAGGATATAACTGAAATTAAAAATTTTTCGAGCTCGTTTCACGGCGACGACTTCAAATCCGCTGGACTGGACCAGTTCTTTCAGGCTCTGACGATTGAAGTACCATAGATGGTCGAGATGATAATGGACCCATTTAGGCCCCATGAGTTTTGCTGCCAGACTGGAAATGTCATTGGTTACAATCATCACACCACCGTCTTGTTTCAGTCGTTGGTGCATGTGTTTCAGGGTCTCGTCCGGGCGGCGCAGGTGTTCTATAACATCAACACAAGTAATGAAGTCGTACGGTTCGTCTTCAGCAGGCAATTGTGCGAGCGTTCCATGGGTTGTGGCATCCTGGATCAATTCGTTTGCACGCTCAACCGCAAAGAGGTTCGGTTCGATTCCATGTACATCCCAGTTGCGATCCTGAGCAGCAACAAGGAGATCACCAAGTGCACTGCCTACATCCAGTAATCGTCCTGGAGAAAAGTGTTCTTCAGCAACTTCCAGTAGAGCACCGAACGAAGCTTGTTTCATAACGCGATAGCGAGAACTGGAATCGGGATCAAATCCAAACGTTTTGTAGTAGTCTTCATCGTAGATTTCATCTAATTGAGTGTCACTGGCCTGAGGTTGTGAAAAGGTCAGGCCACACGAGGTACAGGACTGCAGCCATTCGAACTGACGGGGGTGCAAAGGAGTGAAATGGGTATCTCGGCATATGATGCAATGGTCAAGCCATATAGGCGACGTATCGGGTGAGCCGGACTGTGTCGGGTCGGATGCGGACGGGCACAAGGTTGGCAACGTACCTGAAGATCATGATAAGTTGAAAGGCTCAATTGAGGAAATGGTCAGAAACCGTGACCACGATCACCGGACACAGTCCAACCGAGAATTCAGGGGGCAGTTTTTTACACTGTACCGCCAACTTCTCTACTTTGATGCTATCCGCACTGAGGTTTTGGTTCAAGACTGCAGTTTGCCGGGAGCACATTATTTTCTGGTATGCAAGCGCGGCGTTGATTGTTGAAAGCGGATCGATAGACTAGTGAAATCATCATTATTATGAGTAAAGCAAGGTTGTTTACGGAGCGGGTATTTTGCTCGAATGGATACGAATTTGTGTAATGGCCTGGCCACTGTCCTGGTACATGATTTCCCTGGCACGGGTCTATAGGAGAAGTCATCCACTGATAGTTCCCGGATGGCTTGATGCGGCATTCCTATGTGGCGCGATGATGGGGCTGGTGACGGCTGGCCCATTAACACTGATTCTCAAACCGCTTCTTTCTCCGGGGAGGGAAGGAAGTGTTCTGGCGATAGCCTGGCTATTATATCTGGTTCTCTGTGGTCTGATCATTGTGCGATCGAAACGGGGCCTGGTTTTGTATAATTGCTTCCCGGACACCTTCAAAATGAAGTTTTCTGAGCGAATGAAGGAACTCGAACCAGATTTAGTAGAATGGAAAGAGCATTACATCTTTCCAAAATGGGGGATCTCATTTCGAATGGAATGTTCGAACTGGCTACGTAATGTCAGTCTGATTCCGGACTCGTCCTTTCAAAACGCATCTGGATGGAGCCAATTGGAAGCACAATTGAACTCAGGAAGCTTCTATGAACCAGGAAGCTTTCAGGGACGTGGGCAAGGCATGATGTTTGCCTTAATAGGGGTCGGTGTGTTTCTAATACCGATAGCCTGGCTGGCCGTTCATGTAGAGGTCAGGCAGGAACTATATCAGAATCTGATATGGCAGTTTCACGAGTTGTTGGGAGAGTGAGAACAGGTTGGCGGCTCTCAGAGTTTTTTCTCGAAAGAGAGCCAAAGGGGCTACCCCGCTGATTATCGAAATCGAAGAGTTCTGAGAGTATGAAAATGGATGCGGACGGAGATCAGGAGTGTGATCTGTCGGGATGCTTGATCTTGGAGAGGTCCGGTTGGCATAAGGAAAAAGAGAGTAATGGAAATAACACCTGAGTTTGTTTTGCAGTGGCACCGAGAGTTGAACCAGGTGATACCCGGTCAACCGGTTTCGATCGAGTCCTTTCTCGAATCATTACCGGTCGTTTCAGAGCTGCCGCCACTTCCTCCTGCGACCCGAGTGCTGGTCAGGGGAGATGTTGATGCGGGAATTCGAAATGAAACAGTGATTAATGGAACCCGCCTCCAGTCGATGCTTCAGACTTTGCGTTATGGGATTGAAAAAGGGTGGGTTCAGGTCATAATCGGTCATCGAGGCCGAGACCCGGAACTGTCTCTGGAGCCAGTTTGTCGCTACTTTGAAGAAGTGCTTTCACAACCGATAACGTTCATCAGAGACTGGGTGCAAGAAGATGGAACCATCCCGGAACACGTTGTCGAGTTAATCCGATCCCAGTCTTCCGGATCAATCGTCATTCTGGAAAATACTCGACGCTATGCTTGGGAACGGGCGTTCTGGAAAGCCTCATCAGAGGAATTGGATTCACAGGCCGTTCTGCTTGCAAGGACGATCCGTGAGATTGCTGAAAAGATTGCCGAGGTGTTTGTGCACGAGGCTATTTCCGCCTCCAATCCTGATGTGTCCAGTTCTCTGATACCAGCGGCTATGAAGCATGTGGCGTTGGGATTTTATATCGATCGGGAGTTCAGAAAACATGTAGTGCGGGCTCGTGCAGCTGAACTGGTGGTTTTCAGCGGTCTGAAAATTGAAAAGCTCAGTGATCTTGAGTCGATCATTCGGCGCGGAAAGGTCCGCATGGTAATTGCGGCAGGATCATTGGCTATGGCACTTAAAAAAGCGGAAGCCAATCTAATGCATAAGACCTTCTGTATGGGAAAAGCAGAAGATCCACAATTTAAGGATGAAAAGTTTTATATTCCCTCTTCTCGAATACAACAGGCAGAACAGATGCTGCAGGATGGCAAAAAGAGAGGTGTCGAGTTTGTGCTGCCGATCGATTTTGTTTTACAGGACGAAACAATAGCTGAAACGATTGGTCCGGATGGTCAGCAACTCGATATTGGTCCAGAATCCATCGCTTGGTTCCGAGAGCGCTTGGAGGCTTTTATAGACGCCACGCCCGGTGAGGATCCCGGATCAGACCATGCACGTGTTGCATTCCACAATGGAGTTTTTGGGATGTTTGAAGACCCTAGGTTTGAACGAGGTACCCGTTCTTTTGTGAGTGACTTAAAACGACTAAATGATCACGGCATAGAGGTTTATGTGGGAGGCGGTGAAGGTGGCAGCGCACTGGAAAAGTATGGTGATCCTTCGTGGGTGACCCATGTTTTTACGGCAGGAGGCACGATTCTCAAAGCATTGGGAGATGCCTCGATTCCGTATCTCAAAGCCATGTGGCTTTCCCGTCGATGTGAATCGACGAAATAGCACCTTTCGGGGAAATCAGACAGGGCAACAACCGCCGGCAGAGGTTCCAGATTCCCAGGTTCGTAACCTTACTGTTGAGGACTTGTATGAATCCTTGATATGTGGACAAAAGTATATTATACTAATGTTCACATGTTGGAGATCCAATCGTTCCTGAATCGGTCGTCACATCTCATGACAAGAAACGGTAAAGTCACAAGACGTCAACAAGAAGTGTACGAGTTTATCCGCGCCAAAATAGTGGAAAGGGGATATGGTCCTACCGTTCGTGAGATCGGACATCGATTCGACATTCGTTCCCCTAATGGCGTTATGTGCCACCTGCGTGCCTTGGAGAAGAAAGGCTGGATTGTCAGGGATCCGGGTCGGTCACGGGCTATTCAATTAAAAAAGGAACAACCGAAGGCTGATACCGGGCTGGTTCTGGCTGGAAGAATTGCAGCAGGACGCCCCCTTGAAGCGTTACAGCAGAATGACCGGATCAATTTTCAGGAACTGTTTGACAAAGAAGATGTGTTCGCTCTTGAAGTTACCGGTGATTCGATGATTGAAGACCAGATTGCTGACGGTGATTATGTCATCGTTCGTAAACAGGAAACAGCTTCCAATGGTGAAATTGTTGTGGCATTACTCGATGAAGGGGAAGCTACTCTAAAACGTTGGTACGCAGAATCGAATCGTATTCGGCTGGAACCGGCGAATGCAGCGATGATGCCTATTTTCAGTTCCAATGCCCGTGTATTGGGCGTAGTCGTTGGAGTGGTGAGAAAATACGGGTAAATCAGCAGCATACCAGCTTAAAGTGGAGACGAATTTCCGTCTCAAAGTGAAGCCCATTTATCAAATAAACCAGTATTAAAGAATGGGCGGGCTGACGGATTGTGTCACCGAGTTTCCATGGTCTGGATTCGTCAATAAAAAACCGTGGGTCGTGGGACCTGGGTAGTTATTCCAACTGGTTCCGGTGTATCAGACAGACAAGGTCCCTCTGTAAGGGATTTTGCCGAGACGAAGATTACCATCACGGATCTCAATGCCATCCCTGCGATCTGTTTGGGAAGTGGTTATGTGATGGATGTCTCGAGGGATTCTCTGTCTGGCCATGGTGTTTACGGAGGGAGCGGAAAAATCCGGAAGGATTACTTTGGTTGGTAATATTCAGTCGTAACGTTATCGACAGCTGTCACGGGGCTGTTGTTCAGATTTATCCAGGGATTTTGTAGAGATAGACTCAGATACGGCCGTCCGGGGCCCTCGATTTTCCCAGATAGTGATGGAATGAGTTTTGCGAGGAGGCGTTCGAATTCCCGAAATTCCTGCCCAGGTAATAGTTCCCGTTACAAGGTCCAAATCACCATCCCGGTCATAGTCGGCAAGGTCTGCTGTGGTGTGGTCACAGAGAATGGTCTCCAACGCGTGTGGTGTAAATTCACGTAGGCCAGTCTGTTCAATCCAGAGAATGGAATTTAACGGCCACTGTTCACGTTCAAAAAATGAAGTATCGGGTACAAATGAGACAGCAATGATGTCTTGATCGCCATCCTGATCGAAATCACCAGCCACAGCGCGGTGGACACCGGGCATGGGCGCCAGGTGATGATGTGTAAAGGGATACGAACCTTTATTTTCGAGCCATTGGACGCTGTGGTAAGGTTTGAGCATTCCCGAATCCATCAGGTCGCCATTTGTGTAGACGACATCGAGATCGTTGTCGCCATCTATATCAGCAAGTTGGATTCCTGTTGATCCATATGCCGGGTCTTCAGCTTTATAGATGGTATGAGCAGAAAAGCGAGCGGAACCTTCATTCAGATAGGCAATGACTTCTTCGTGCTGTTGACTCAGGAGCACAACAAAGTCCAAACGTCCGTCCTGATTGATATCGGCAATCGGCACGTGGATAGCGCCATTGCGTTTGTCTATTTGTCGTGGTGCACGAAAACGTGGTTGCTGAACATCACGAGAAATATTTTCGTAATACAGGACCTCTCCTACCGATCGCCATCCGAAAACGGCTACAATCAGATCCAGGTCACCATCGCCATCAAAATCCGCTGACTGGACATCGGCTACACGTCCCAGTTTGCGGGCCAGAACTTCGGGCTCATATCGCATGTTGGCAGCGTCATAACGCAACCATAGAATTCGTCCATTTTCACTGTCGTCGGGGAAAAACGTGCCCAGGTCCGCCACGATCAGATCCGGGTGGCCATCCTGATTCAGATCACTGACTTCAACATGTGACGGGTGGGCCACATCGGCAATGGGTACCAGTCCGACATCAGGTTGATCAAATTCCCAGAGGAAAAGCTTTCCATGCTGCATGTCGGAAACGATACAGTCGAGTCCATTTTCAGATTTCAGACGGACCCATCGGACGTTGGTGATACGAGGTAAGGGAGGTACACCCAAAGCGTTGTAAGTGTGTTTTTCAAATTCGAGAGGGCCGGAAGAGAGGGGATTATCAATCAACGGGGAAAAATCGAGGGTTTCCGGGGCACGTCGATGGAAATACCCTTTGACCATGTTGATGTCAACAATCTGTTCAGGTTTCATTCCCGCTTGACGCGCATATTGGTACCAGGTGTCGACAAGGCCGGGCCATTTTCTTTTGGGAAAACTAGCTGGATCTGGAAGCGAGTGACAGTTACCACAGAGACTGCGAATACCCGCAATGCCTTGATCGGATTCTGGAGGAAACGCGATCGGTTGACTGACAGGAGTATCCGGAGTGGGACTTTGTTTCGGGGCAGGGGCCAATGAAGGTGTGCTTTCCAGTACGAACATGGCCACGATCACCAGTCCGAGCAGAACAATCCCTACAATGACAAATTTCTTTGGTGAATTAGGGGAAGGTTCGAAGTCACCCACGAAAACGGACTCCTGAAAAGAGGGTTAGGTGTCTGGCTGTGTGTCCGACTATCGGATTCCGGAAGAAGGGTCAGTTTAAAAGGGAGTATCGTTACAGGGGCTGAAAAAAGGTGGTGTCCAAAGTTCGAGAAATGGAAATGAGAAGGGTTTGCGACTCTGAGAAAATCATCCAGTTCGGCTTCCGGTATCATCTGAAATCAAGTATTGGCGCACCATATTGATGGCAAGCTTAGTCATGCGACTCGAAAGAATGGAAGGATCTCCTCCGACATTGTGCTTTTCTATTAAGGGAGCGTGGTTTGGTACAGACACAGCAATGGAAACACAGGGCACCGAGTCTGTACCTTCGGATTCGGTAAGGGCTCCGACAGCCAGGCCGATCTGTGAGTTAAAACGTTCTCTGCAGTTTTGGGCTAATCGCGTTAGAGATCCGGTGTCTTCAGATGTCCTGGAAGAACCGTTGGTCTCACTGATTTCCAATAAATTGAGTGCGTCTTTTTCGGTTTTGGTAACGAGGCCACCCAGATAAAGAGCGGGTGAGTCTGTGACGTCATTAATGCTCTGAGCAAGCATTCCACCGGTTGCTATTTCAATCGTAGAGAGGGTCTGATTCGATCGGGATAACAGGTCCATCATGGCATGCTGCAGTTGGGTTCCTTCTTCCCCAAAAACGGTATTGCCCAGTCGGTCGTAAATGGTACGCACGGTTGGTTCAATGATTGCGTGGCACGCTTCGGGTGATGAACCACGTGCGCAGATACGGAGGGTAATCGTTGCCTGAGATACGGTAATGCCGACTTCAGGTATGTTCCCTCGACGGGTCAGATCGAACAGTTTTTCTTCTAGAGTGGATTCTCCCAGTCCAAAGCAGTGGATACGGCGATGTAGAACAAAGGCCTCATTTGAGGAGTAGCCGGGCAGTTGTTTGATCCGTGGTGAAACTTCATTTTGGAACATTATCTTCATTTCAGAAGGTACCCCTGGCATGGCAAATACAGTACACAAGGGTACCGTGTGGAGTTCTTTTTCCAGAGGCAAAGTCATCCAAACGCCTGGTGCTGTACCTTGAGGGTTGTCGAGAGGCTGGCTCCCTTTGGGGAACAAAGCCTGTACACGGTTACGTTCAGGCATTTCCCGTTGTCGTTGGGCAAAGAGCTGTTTGATATGTTTGTAAGAGGGTTCGTGGAATTCCAATTCTACACCCGCAAGTTCTGCGAGAACATCCCGTGTGAGATCATCTTGTGTGGGTCCCAGTCCACCGGTAATGAGAACCAGTTCCGTTCGGCGAACTGCGGAGCGAAAGACGTCTAGATTTTCTTCCAGGTCATCACCTACCGTGGAATGAAAGTGGACGGTGATGCCCAGTTCTGCCAGTCGCGAACTGAGCCACTGACTATTAGTATCGAGTGCTTGGCCGCTGACAAGCTCACTGCCGATAGAAATAATTTCAGCTTTCATGCAACCTCTCGTGAGTGTGGTATCTGAGATGCTGAGGGTTTGTTTCGCTCTTCTCACATAGTAGAGAAAATCAGGTGTTACTGCGAGAGCTCACGTGTACGGGGGGTACATCGTGAACGATAAGGGTTTGTTTCGCGCAAGCTGAAAACCAGCCGGTGTCTGGTACTAACAGGGAATGGGCATAGTGAGAAGAGAGGAAGATGCCGACTTCATTTTCAAGAAGTCTTCGTTTTATCGTCCTCTGGAACGTGAAGAACCACCCCGACTGCTTCTACCACCCCGGTTACTTCTGCCACCAAAGCCACGTGAAGAACCGCCCCGGTTGCTCCTGCCACGTGAAGAGCGATCCCGACTGCTTCTGCCACGTGAAGAGCGATCCCGACTACTTGAGGATCTCCGGGAACGGGAGCTGGCAGAGTTTCGATTGGACGAGGCACTGTCACCGCTTCCAAAAAGGAGGTCCAGTGTACTCTGAGTCTGAGAAACGTTGGAAAGGCGAACGGGCACGACGCGAATACTTTTGCGTTCGGTCATGGCGATAGTGTCCAGCTGCTGCACCAGATCTTCTACTTTTTCAAAAAGCGGTTGAGGAGCCGATACAACGATAGCGTTGGAGGTTTCATCCACTCCCAGAGTCATACGATTGGTTATGGTTTGACCGGAACTTCCACTGTTTCCTCTCCCCCCTCTTCCGCTTCTTCCTCTGCCGCCAAATCCACCACGGCTGAATCGGCTGAAGAAACTTGACATGTCTCGGGATCGGCCAGACCTGCGGTTGTTATTACGGTTACCATTGTTGTTGGTAGTAAGATATTCAGCAAAAACATCGCGCAAAACATCAGCAACCTGGCTGGCACGTGTGTTCCTGACAAGGATGATACGGGGATCACGACTGAGTGCTGTGGTTTCGAGTTCATCGGTGTCCAGAACCTGGACGAGCTGTTCCACGGTGATCCGTTGCTCAGGAGTAGCCCCAACAATAAGCAGTGAATTCGTCCGAGTATCCGGGATGATCTGCAGCAGCGTGGCTGAACTTGAGTTGGTGGTCGAGTACTGGAGCACCTGCTTCATGGTTTCCGCAACCTGGGTAGCATCGGCCTGATACAGATTGGCGATATAGAAAGGGGCATCCTGTGAGTTCGGCAAAATAGCGCTCAAAAGCCGTTCAATGCGTGATAGGGCCTGTTCATCTTCTGACTCGATGACTACCGACCCCTGTTGAATGCGAATGACGACGGGAGGTTTGGTGGTATCTGTTTTTGCTGGTGGTGTGGCTTGTTGCTCCGAGGCAGAGTCTTGTGGAGAAACTTCTTGAGACGATTGTGATGGTTCCGTCTGCAATGCGGTAAAACGAGTCGTACCTTTTTTCTCTGTTTCGGGAAGTAGAACTCCTACTTTCTCGTTGTTATCCGTTTTGACAGGGGCAGAAGAGGTATTCTGTTCCCGCACTTTTTGAAAAGACTGGGGTGTGCGTACACGCCTGGATTCGTTTGGCTGTAATTGTATGGATGACGTAGGTGCGGGGAGTACGAAAATCGGATTCTCCGAACCGGTCTGTTTCCAGAGTTCACGTATCAGATCAGAAATGCGCTGCGGATCGGCTGTCCCTGTGGGCAAAACCCGCCTTCCGGAACTGTTGGAATATCCCGAAGAGGTTCCTTCCATTTCTGCCAGTACAGCGCGAATGGTTGCCCGCTGAGCAGGGGGAGCAACGACATAAATGCTGCTCGATCGGATATCGGCTGTGAGTTGGACCTGAGGGTCTTCCTGCATGAGTTCTGTCAAGAAGGTGACCACTGCGGTCGGGTCATTTCGAGTAACGCGAAATACTTCAACGCGCGATGAAAATTGGTTGTTGATCTGGGTTCCGGGTGCTATGTCGAGTGTTTGAATGGCCTGCTCTACCAGCGCCAGTTTGTCCGGTGGAGCCGCAACCAGAACACGATTCGTACGGGTGTCGGCAATGACATGGGGCTGATTGGCTGCTTCTTCCTGCTGTTGCTGTTGTCGTCCTCTTTCCGATCGACCTCCACGATTTCGGCCCCGGCTGAAACGGGCTCGCATCTCTTCACTGAAGAACCGCGACCAGTCCCCACCACCACGACGCGAGCGGCCTCGAGAAGAGCGACCCCGAGAAGAGCGACCTCGGTTACGACTATTATTGCGGCTGGTTACTTCAGCAGGAGAGGGAATGCCCAGCAAATCACGAACCTGTGTGGCAACTTCCTTAGCTTGGGCGTGCTGCAGCTGGAAAACGCGTAATCCAGCTTCACTTTTGGACTGATCGACGCTCCACAGGGTGTCTCGGATGAGTCGTACATTGGCAGCGGTATCTGATATGACAATCAAGTTAACACTGGGCACAGGCACCACTTTTCCAAATGGCCCTTTAAGCTTCTCAACTTGTTTTCCGGCTTCGTCGGCCAGCAGTCTTTTCAACGACAGGTGAACGGTCACCATTTCGTTTTCACCCCGTGCATCGAGTTCCTCTACCGGAACCTGAGGTACCAGACTGGTGGGAATCGGCTTTTCCAGGGGCCAACAGTAAAGGGAACGTTTTTTGCGGATGAGAATAAACCCCTGGGCAATCATGAGTTCATTAATGCGATCCAGTGCCTGATCGGGTGTATATAGATCGGGATCCGTATAGTTGCAGGTGCCAGAAGGGATTTCGTTGGCATGCAGGGAAAGGTTTGCATTTTCCGCGAACCAGTCTAAAACGTCAGACCACGGCTGATAGCGAAAGGCGAACCGAAGCTTGCCATCAACCATGGCGGCAGCTGGCGTATCTTTGTCATCGGAAGATCGGTTGCGTGGTTGATATGTTGTACTACCTGACGCATCACTACGATCGCCTCTGTTACCACGACCTGATCGGCTTTCACCGCTTGCTTCCCGGGAGCTACTTTGGCGTTCTTCTATTTCTTTGGCGTCGATAACATCATCACCATTGGGATCCATGCGACTGAAGAAAGAACGCAGTCTCTCAGGCACTTCTTCCTTAGTGACTTTTCCATCCTTATTTTTGTCAAACCGCAATACGTCAAAGCCACCGCTGCGGCCACCTCGGTCGCGAGAACGGTTACCTCGGTCAGAACCCCGTCTTTCCCGACCTCCTCCAAATCGGCTGCGCATCCCATCGATTTCGGACTGATCAATAGAACCATCATTGTTCGGATCCAGACGATCGAAGAAAGAACGCATTCTCTCAGGCACTTCTTCCTTGCTGACTTTTCCATCCTTATTCTCGTCAAACCGCATTATGTCAAAACCACGGCCTCGACGAGATTGTCCCTCATCCTCCGATTGAGCACAGAGGTTGCCGGTCATAATCAGAACGAAAGACACCGTTGGCAGCGCCAGGAATAGACGCATCTTCAATACTCCCATTTTTATGATTGTTGGGGACTATGTACGATCCCTGTATTAGATCGCATGGTCCATCATCCCAAGGCATGGGCGAACTACCGTCCAACCCTATATTTAGTATACCCTACCAAGTATGAAACCCGAAGATTGCTTAAAAAGGTGAGTGATTTTCAGAATGTCCACATAATAACAACCTATCCTGATATTCTAACCCATATCCTATTTAAGTAAACCGTTAATATTACATAGTTTACGGTAATACGGGCGAGTTAAATAGGCCCAAGTCGCTATTGTGGCTTGTCTGATTATCCGGCTTCGCGTACTGGTTCCAGGTGTTCGGATGCCCATTCAATGTCCAGTTCAGCCAGCGTAGCAGGGGTGGGGAGACCTGTATCACGATCCCATCCCATCATTTCGTAATACTCACACAAGGCTTCCTGAAAACGATCTCGATCAATGGAGGTTCCTTCAAGAGTACCTTTTTCAAGGGGCTGGAAGAGGCGTTCTGGAAGCTGGTCATGCTCGGTAGCCAGTCCTTCTCGGTGATTGTAGAGACGGAAAAGGGCACTGGATCGTTCGGCTGATTTTAAAAATTCCCAAAGGCTCATATCCCATCCCGTGATGCTGTTGATGTAACGTACCAGGGGTTCGGGTTCCAGTTTACCGATGGGAGCTCCGACAAAATCGCACATCCCAACTATGTTGTACAGGCTCCATAGCTTCTGCGCATAAGTAAACGCGCGCACTTTCTTGCTGCTGAAGTCGTGCATATCTACCGGTTCGATCAATCCCAATGCACCCATGGGATGCTTACCTGCGTAAAAAGATTCATAGAGAGGGTCATGTGGTGCTTCCATGTGATCTGCACCTGTTGGGCTCGTAGCATACGCGATGGCAAGGCTTTTCTTGCCTCGTGGTTCGTGCATGGGGAGTTCCTGGCCACGAACATGAAGGGCAAATGCTTCTGCTTCCGGACCGAGCTTTTGGGCTGCACGAGCAACGCCATCGGCCAGCAAATTGCCGATTCCTTCTCTCTTGCCAATTAATTCAATCAATTGGAGCATGACATCGGCATTCCCATACTCCAGTTCGAACCCAACCTTCTCTTTGGTGAGAATACCTTTTTCGTATGCTTCCATGGCAAACGCAATCACGGCACCGGTAGAGATGGAATCGAGTACATATTGGCTGAGAAGCTGATTGGCGAGGGAAATTTTTTTCAGGTCACCGACTCCGCATAAAGACCCTGTTGCAGCCAGCGTTTCGTACTCGGGACCTCCAAATCGCGGATCGACATCGAGTTCAGGGACCGTCACCTCACGCTTACAGGCGACGGCGCAGGCATAACAGGTACCTCGCTTTGTTAGTAAGGGGACCTCGTCACCAGGGTGAACGGTATCGGCCATGGTTTGACCACTTATTTTCTCGAAATCATCGAACGCACCGTCACGGAAGTTCCGGGTCGGCAGTATTCCATCGGCTTGAAGGGCGGGAACTCCACGTGCTGTTCCGTAAAGATGCATCATGTCTTCTTTTCGGTCATAATGGTCCTTAAACCACTTCATGACTTCTTTTTGCGCTTGCGGGTCAGCCGGCTCAGGACGATGCTTCCCGCCGACAACCACTGCCTTGAGGAGCTTGGCACCCATAACAGCCCCCAGCCCACACCGTCCGTGCCAGTGTTTCATGTTGTGCGTAATAGCGGCAAACCGGACTCTATTTTCTCCCGCTATTCCTGTTTGGAGTGTGACAACTCGCTTGTCTTCCAATTCTGCTTCGATCGTGTCTTGCACGTCATGTGCAAGCTTTCCCCAAAGATGGGAGGCATCACGAAATTCACATACCCCATCGTATAACAGCAGATACACAGGTGTGTCTGATTGTCCTGTGATAACAATACCATCAAAACCGGCGTTTTTTAACGAAGGTCCCCAGTAACCACCTGCTTCGGCTTCCCCAAATCCGCCGGTCAAAGGGCTTTTGGCCACCGCGCTGTATCGATTAGCGCCTGAAAGAGGTGTTCCGTTCATGGCACTTGTCAGGAACATCAAAGGACTTTCCGGGGCGTAGGGATCAATGTTTGCGGGAGTTTCTTTCAGCAGAAAATAGGCACCCAGAAGCCCTCCACCCATGTATCGGCGCAGGATATGGTCGGGAAGCTGCTCGACGCGGGAGGTCTGATCAGTCAAGTTAACACGCAGAATTTTGCCGGTAAAACCCTGAACCATGTGGGGTGCTCCTGAGGGGTGATGTGCGTGGGAAGAACAGATCACAACCGCGTGGTTAAATAGTTATAGATCCATAACGATGCTTCACCTTATCAGATCACTTTCCGAGGTGCTATACGCAAGCTGTACCGGTAGTTATGATTTCACAGGTTCTTAATGATTGGACATTTAAACACCCTTAATACGGGTGCGCATCAGGTTACAAAAACGTTCTGAAATATCAGGTTTGTAAAGGAGTTCTGTCGTCAGTCATGATCTTCAATACGGTGATGGTGAATCGGTCTGTCAGACCACCAGGCCCATCATAACGAGGGGTTCCATACAGTTTTACGGGAAGGATGCCGTTGCCACGCCTTGCGCATGGAACATAAACTGATAAGTGGGGGTATCACTTCTGCTCTGCCGACGATGGACAAGGCATCAGCCCGTTCAGCACGTCCCTCTGGCACATTCTGAATGAATGGCATG